>NZ_RZPG01000112.1:0-359 GCF_004022765.1 Mesorhizobium sp. M6A.T.Cr.TU.014.01.1.1 | reverse complement strand
AATCAGAACCGCCGCGCCGGCCAGAAACATCGCCATCAACCCACCGCGCAACGAAACCACGGCGGTGACCACCAGAGCCGCCCATTCCGCCGGCCCGGCATTCAACAGTTCCGGCGCCACCAGCGTCGTCAGCACCGCCGCCGGCACGGCGTTGAGACCAGCCTCGACGCGCGGATGGATGGTTTCGAAGCGGGAGATGACCAGATGGCCGCCGATGCGCGTCAGATAGGTCGCGATTGCGCCGGCGATGATGATCCAGAATGTCGTGCTCATGGCCGTGCCTTCACGCCGCTGTGGTGGGGAGGCAGGATGACCGCCAGCAACACGCCGGCAATCGCGCCGATGGAGACGTGCCAGGG
>NZ_RZPG01000111.1:0-437 GCF_004022765.1 Mesorhizobium sp. M6A.T.Cr.TU.014.01.1.1 | reverse complement strand
GTACGTATGTCGCTGGCTTTTATCTGTTTTTTGTTGGTGTCCACGCAAAAGAGTCCGTCGTTGCTTGCTCCCCACAGCCTGCCATTGGCATCCATGTCCAGGTCGTGTACGTCCATGGATGTCAGCGTGTGGCGTGTCACCTTCAGTCTGCCGCCGGCGCGCTCATATTCCGCCACTAACAGTCCGCCCTCTGTTCCCGACTGCAGCGATGCCATCCACATTCTGCCGTATTTGTCCTCTATGATGTCGAATATGTCGTTGATGGCAAGATTGCACAGCGCCGATTTGTTCATATATTGGCTTGCGCCTATGTAGAGCCCGTTGCCGCGTGTGCCGGTCCACAGATTGCCGTGCCTGTCGCGGGTCATTGAGTAGAACGGATATTCCGTGGTACATTCGTAGGCAAAGGAATCAACGGGAGTGTCATACTTGTATAT
>NZ_RZPG01000110.1:0-437 GCF_004022765.1 Mesorhizobium sp. M6A.T.Cr.TU.014.01.1.1 | reverse complement strand
GCACCAGCGTCTCGATACGATGTCTACAAATATGAAATTGCGACCCCTGGTCTTGTTGCAGACAAATCAAAGGGTCCATCAAACGAGAGAGGAACGCCTGCCTGCTTCAATGGCACGACCCCGACTGCGGATCCCGATCGGCGGCTGCTCAACATGGCGATCGTCGACTGCATCGCCAACCAGGCCAAGATCAACGGGCATACGCAGCTGAAGCCGGACGGATATGCCAGTGTTTTCTTGGTCGCGCCAATAGCGAAATCTAACCCGAGTGACGACCCAGACGGCACCGGCGCCGAGAAGCCTATCAGTTTGGAGATCGTCGACGTTGATGGCGGGGTCGCCAACAACACTCTTGTAGACAAAGCATTCCGCAACGAAGCCCCGTTGTATCGGTAGCGCTGACATTACCAGGCTCCGCAGACTCATTGGACCGTTCC
>NZ_RZPG01000109.1:0-442 GCF_004022765.1 Mesorhizobium sp. M6A.T.Cr.TU.014.01.1.1 | reverse complement strand
CGATAATATAAGGGGAGGCAGCTATTACAAGTAATAATTAAATCACAAAGACATGAATCAAAATGTATTAGAACAAATGAAAGCCTTACGGCTTTATGGTATGCACCGTGCTTTTACCACCACGCTCCGCTCAGATAGCGTCCCATACACCAATGATGAACTTATAGCATACCTGCTACAGTCAGAATGGGACGACAGGGAGAACAGAAAAACAGAACGCCTTACTACAGCAGCAAAGTTCAGGTATAAGGCTGTTACGGAAGATATTGATTATGACCCGGAAAGGAATATCGATAAAAACCAGGTCCTGCGATTTACAGCCTGTGATTTTATCACTAAAAAAGAACACATCCTCATTACAGGGAGTACAGGAACCGGAAAAAGCTATATAGCATCGGCCATAGGCCACCAGGCCTGCGCTCTGGGATACAAGGTTATGTAC
>NZ_RZPG01000108.1:0-443 GCF_004022765.1 Mesorhizobium sp. M6A.T.Cr.TU.014.01.1.1 | reverse complement strand
TCTTGCGCGTCTGCGCCGATCCCTCGAATATGCCCTTCACCGACAAGAGCGGCGAAGGATTCGAAAACAAGCTGGCAGAGCTGGTTGCCGCGAAAACCGGGCGCAAGTCCGTCTCCTACACCTGGTTTCCCACGATCACCGGCTTCGTGCGCAATACGTTGGGGGCCAACCGATGCGACATCATCATGGGCTATGCCCAGGGCGATGAGCTGGTGCAGAACACCAACGCCTACTATCGCTCCGCCTATGTGCTGGTGCATCCGAAAAGCAAAGATATGGAAGGCGTGGAAACGATCGAGGATTCCAGACTCACGGGCAAGACGATCGGCGTCGTTGAAAGCACGCCGCCAACCGCCAACATGGCCGCCAACAAGCTCCTGCGGACCGCCAAGATCTATCCGCTTGCGGTGGATACGCGCGTCACCCCATCCATGGGGGAGGTC
>NZ_RZPG01000107.1:0-445 GCF_004022765.1 Mesorhizobium sp. M6A.T.Cr.TU.014.01.1.1 | reverse complement strand
GTCGCTGGCTTCATCGGCGCGCTGGCGGCGATGATGATGGTCATCTGGCCGCTCGGTCCGTTCAGCAATCCGCTGGTGGTGTCGATCATCTGCCTGATCGTGGGTGGCGCGATCGGTGCGGCGCAAGGCTACTGGATCGCCTATCACCGAATACCGAGCTTCATCGTCACCCTGGCCGGCATGCTGATCTTCCGCGGCATCTGCCAGGCCCTGCTGGGCGGCGGATCCTCGGTGGGGCCGCTACCCGATGGCTTCAAGGCGCTCAGCTCCGGCTTCATCCCGGATGTCATCGGCCCGCTGACGCTGATCCCGCCAACAGTGAACGCGGCCGGCAAGACCATCATGGGCAGCGGCCTGACGCTGCACATGACGACGATCGTGCTGGGCCTGATCGCTGTTCTGGCCTACGCCTATTTCGGGGTGAGGACGCGCCGCAAGCGCGAAC
>NZ_RZPG01000106.1:0-447 GCF_004022765.1 Mesorhizobium sp. M6A.T.Cr.TU.014.01.1.1 | reverse complement strand
ATCCTGAAAGGACCGCAGCGCCTTCGGATGTACCGATGCTGAGCGTGAGGAACGCCTCCGTTCCCGGCTATGCGGAGGACGTGTCGTTCACGGTCCACAAAGGCGAGATCCTCGGGTTCGCCGGCATGGTCGGCGCTGGCCGAACCGAACTCTTCGAGGGCATTATCGGCCTGCGCCCGGCGGCCGCCAAGGTCGAACTTGAGGGCAAGTCGATCCATTTCCAATCGCCGCGCGCGGCGATCGACGCCGGCGTCGGTTACCTGACCGAGGATCGCAAGGGCAAGGGACTGCTGCTGCAGGAGCGCTTGGCGCCTAACCTGACGCTGTCGGCGCTCGGTGTGTTCCATCCCGGCCTCTCGATGGGTCGGCGCAGTGAAGCGAAGGCCCTGGAACAGGCCGTGGAGGCATATGACATCAGGCTGAAGAGCCTCGGCGCCAAAGCGGGCC
>NZ_RZPG01000011.1:0-211739 GCF_004022765.1 Mesorhizobium sp. M6A.T.Cr.TU.014.01.1.1 | reverse complement strand
TCAGAAACGCACCATCGAGGACACTTGGCGACACATCGGCCATCTCGTCGCAACGATCGAACCCGGCGAATGCAAGAACTACTTCGCAAACGCCGGGTACGCTTCCGTCAAAACGTGAAAGACTCTAGCGTTGGAGATTGGCGAAAGCGATGGTGATAGCCAATCTCCCCACCTGTGGGGGAGATGTCCGGCAGGACAGAGGGGGCGCGAAGGAACGCGGCCTTAGTTTTATTTCCCCGCTACTATCCTCAAATCATCTCCAGCCCGCGCTTGCGGGTCGGCGGCGGGAAGACGCGGTCGATTTCTGCGAAATCTTCCGGCGTGAGCTCGATGTCGAGCGCAGCGACATTCTGGCGGACATGCTCTTGTTTGCCGGCCTTCGGAATGGCGACGACGCCGTCCTGTGCCATCACCCAGGCCAGCGCCAGCTGAGCCGGCGTTGCGTCGTGGCGAGCGGCGATGGTTTCGAGCCTGGCATTGCGGGCCAATACGCCCTGATCGACCGGCGAATAGGCCATCAGCGGAATGCCGCGTTGCCGGCTCCAGGGGGCGAGATCGAACTCGACGCCGCGCTGCGACAAATTGTAGAGCACCTGGTTGGTCTGGACGCTGCCGCCGCCCGGCAGGCTGACCAGTTCCTCCATCTCATGGGTGTCGAAATTGCTGACGCCCCAGTGGCGGATCTTGCCGGCCTTTTTCAACGCCTCGAAGGCCTCGACCGTTTCCGTCAGCGGCACGCTGCCGGGCCAATGCAGCAGATAAAGATCGATGCGGTCGGTGCGCAGATGCCTGAGGCTTCTCTCGCACGCCGCCGGCACGCCGGTGCGCGAGGCGTTGGACGGCAGCACCTTGGAGACCAGGAACACCTCGTCGCGGCGCCCGGCAATGGCATCTGCCACCACCTCCTCGGCACCGCCGCTGGCATACATTTCGGCGGTGTCGATCAGCGTCATGCCGAGATCGAGCCCGAGCTTCAGGGCATCGACCTCATCGGCATGGCGGCTGAAATCCTCGCCCATCTTCCACGTGCCTTGACCCAGCACCGGAACGGCTTCGCCCGAGGGCAATGTGGTGGTTTTTATCGTTGACGGCATGGCGCGCTCCAGTCGAGGCCCGATGGCACCACAGCCTTCGGGAGAAATCCAGATGAAAGTCCTTCCCTGGATTCCTCCGGACTGCTTGACGCTACTTCACAGGGTGGGCGTCGAGCCAATCCTGCATCTGCTTGATCTCGGCTTCCTGCGCCGCGATCACCGCTTCGGCCAGCTTGCGCATTTCCGGATCCTTGCCATTGGCGAGCTCGATCTTGGCCATGTCGATGGCCGCCTGGTGATGCGGGATCATGCCGCGGGCGAAATCGACATCGGCATTGCCGGAATATTCGAGCGCCATCATGGCGGTGTGCATCTTGTCCATCGCCGCCTTGTAGCCGTCGGTTGAGGGGCTTTGCGCGCTCATCGCCCCCATGTCGTGTTTCATCTCCTGGGCTTGCGACGGAATGCTTTCGAGGAAAACGGCAAGCAGCATTCCCGCCGCCATCAGCAGCAGCACGATCTTCTTGGCCAAGGTCATTCATGATCTCCTTTTTGAACGAATTCCTATCTGGGGATTTCGCTCAGAGTTTCAACGTCCTGAGCCGCAACGCGTTGGTGATGACCGAAACCGAGGACAGGCTCATCGCCGCTGCCGCCAGCATCGGCGACAGAAGCGTGCCGGTGAGCGGATAGAGCACGCCGGCGGCGACCGGCACACCAAGCACGTTGTAGAGGAAGGCGAAGAATAGATTCTGGCGGATGTTGCGGATCGTCGCCTGGGCGAGCGTGCGGGCCCGGACGATGCCGTTGAGATCGCCCTTGACCAGCGTGATCCCGGCGCTTTCGACCGCGACATCGGCGCCGGTTCCCATGGCGATGCCGACGTCGGCGGCGGCCAGCGCCGGCGCGTCGTTGACACCGTCGCCGGCCATGGCGACGCCAGCGCCCCTGGCGCGCAACTCCTCGACCAGCGCGCTCTTCTGTTCCGGCAGCAGCCCGGCACGAACCTCGTCGATGCCGAGTTTGCTGGCGATGGCTTTCGCCGTGCGTTCGTTGTCACCGGTCGCCATGATGATCCTCAGGCCGCGCTCGTGCAGCGCCTTGATCGCCTCTGATGTCGTCGCCTTGATCGGGTCGGCGACGGCGACAATGCCGGCCAGTTTGTTGCCGACGGCGACGAACATCGCAGTCTTGCCCTCGGTCTGCAGCGCCTCGGCGCTGGTCGAGACGGATGCGATATCGATGCCGAGATCGGCCATCATCGCGGCGTTGCCGAGCGCGACCTTCTTTCCCGACACCGTGCCGGAAACGCCCTTGCCGGTGATCGCCTCGAAACCACCGGCGTCGGGGATCTCCACCCCGCGTTCACGGGCACCTTCGACGATTGCCTCGGCCAGCGGGTGCTCCGAGCCTTTTTCCAGGCCGGCGGCGAGTGCGAGGAGATCATCTTCCGTCACGCCTTCGGCAGCGACGACGTCGGTCAATCTCGGCCGGCCTTCGGTCAATGTGCCGGTCTTGTCGACGATCAGCGTGTCGACCGAAGCAAAGCGTTCGAGCGCCTCCGCGTCCTTGATCAGCACGCCGGCATGCGCGCCGCGCCCTGTGGCGGTCATGATCGACATCGGCGTGGCAAGACCGAGCGCACAGGGACAGGCGATGATCAGCACTGAGACCGCCGAGACGATGGCAAAGATCAGGCTGGGTTGCGGCCCGAAGATCGCCCAGGCGATGAACGCAACGATCGCAACCACTACGACGGCCGGGACGAAATAGAAGGAGACGCGGTCGGCCAGACCCTGGATCGGCGCACGCGAACGCTGCGCCTTGGCGACGAGCTCGACGATCCGTGCCAGCGTGGTCTCAGCGCCGATCCTCTCGGCGCGCATGATCAGCGAACCGTTCTTGTTGAGCGTGCCGCCGGTGAGCGGGTCGCCTTCAGTTTTTTCGACCGGCAGAGGCTCGCCTGACAGCATCGATTCGTCGATGGAAGAGCGGCCGTCCAGCACGATGCCGTCGACCGGCACCGCATCGCCGGGGCGGATGCGCAGGCGATCGCCGACCTTTACCGTGTCGAGCGGCACGTCATTTTCGGAACCGTCCTCGCCAATCAGCCGAGCGGTCTTCGGCGCGAGGTCGAGCAGCGCGCGGATCGCCGAACCGGTTTTTTCACGGGCGCGCAATTCCAGCACCTGGCCGAGAAAAACCAGCGCCACGATGACGGCGGCTGCCTCGAAATAGACCGGCACCGTGCCCTCATGACCGCGGAACTGGTGCGGAAATATATCCGGAAACAGCGTGGCGACGACGCTGTAGAGATAGGCGGCACCAACACCGAGCGAGATCAGCGTCCACATGTTGGGACTGCGGTTGAGAACCGAATCCCAGCCGCGATGGAAGAAGGGAAAGGCGGCCCACAAGACAACCGGGCTCGCAAGCGCCAGTTCCACCCAGACCTTCGCCGAATCCTCGACGAAGGCGCTAAACGTCAGGCCGAGCATCGGCGCCATGGCGAAGATCAGCAATGGCACGGACAAGACGGCACTCACCCAGAAGCGCCTGGTGAAATCGACCAGTTCCGGGTTCGGCCCCTCATCGCCTGATGGTACACCCATCGGCTCCAGCGCCATGCCGCAGATCGGGCAGGCGCCTGGCTTGTCGCGGACGATTTCGGGATGCATCGGGCAGGTGTATTGCGTGCCTTTCGGCATCGCCTGCGGCTGCGGCCGGTCGCCAAGATACTTTGCCGGCTCCGCCTCGAATTTCACCTTGCAACCGGCCGAGCAAAAATAGAAGCCCTGGCCTTCATGCCGGGAAAAGTGCTTCGCGGTGGCACGGTCGACACGCATACTGCAGACCGGGTCGGTGGCCGTAAGGTACTTTTCCGGCTCGGCCGCAAATTTCGAACGGCAGCGCTCGCTGCAGAAATGATAGAGATGGCCGCCATGCTCGGCTGTCGGCTTGCCGACGGCCGGATCGACGGTCATGCCGCAGACCGGATCGCGAATGATGGCGTCGGCGACGGACGGAGCAGCTTTCGCCGAGCAGCAGCCGCTATGCGCGTGATGGTCGTGGTCGGAATGGGTCATGCGGAGAGGCCTCTCTGTCTCAATCTTGAAACTGACGTAGTGCTTCCAGTGACTGGAAGGTCAAGGGCCAATTTCAGCCTTTCGTGCCGTGGTGTATGCCGGGTGGGCCTGGGTCGGAAAAATCCCGCACCCAACCGCATCCATATGCTATGGACGCCACCACTCTTGGCTAACCGCATCGATCCCGTTCAAATGAAATGCCTGGTCATCAATCTCGATCGGTCCCGCGACAGGCTCGCCCATATGACGGCCGAGTTTGCCAGCCTCGGCGTTCAGTTCGAACGGGTTGCAGCGATCGACGCGCAGGATCGGCCGGACCTCGCCCGCATGCCGCTGCGCGTCAAGCGCAAGTCGTTGCTGCGCCTGACCGACGCCGAGATCGCTTGTCTCCTCAGCCATAAAGCCTGCTGGGCGATCATCGCGGCCGGCGACGATGACTACGGTGCCGTCTTCGAGGACGACATCGTCTTTTCCGCAAAAGCCGGCGCATTGCTTGCCGACGCCGGCTGGATTCCGGCCGATGCCGATATCGTCAAGCTGGAGACGTTCTTCAAGAAAACCACGATCGCGCGCAAACACGTTTCTGCGGGCCGCGGCTTTTCCGTGTCCAGGCTTCACAGAATCCACATCGGGACAGCCGGCTACATAGTTTCAAGGCAGGCCGCGCGCGACCTCATCAATGCCACCGAGGATATCGGTATTCCGGTCGATCACGTCGTCTTCAATCCGGGCTTGGCAACATCGTCCAGCAAGACCATCTATCAGCTTGTTCCAGCGCTGTGCGTCCAGGACCAGTTCCTGGGTGACAAGGCGATCGGGCTGCCAAGCCTGCTCAAATCGGAGCGGAGCGACCAGTGGGCTGCAATCGGCATGGTCAAAAGACATAAGAAGACGGGAGCCAACAAGATCAAGGCCGAGGTCAAGCGGATCGTGCAGCAGATTTTCGACCTCTGCCGGCTGCGGCAGGAGACGATCATCCCGTTCGACTATCGTGGTGAGCGTGTCCGTCCGCCCCATACCCAGCGCCGCGAAAACGCGCTATAGACGCCGCCGAAACGGCGAGGCCGATCTGCGCACATGGCAAGAATCTCCCTAAAGCTCGATGAACTGATCGACGGTGAAGCCTTGCGCCGCGAGATGACCGCGCTGACTGCGGCCACGGCAGGCGACGGCTCCGGCAAAACTGCGCGCGCCGGTGTTCTCCAGCTTCTCAAGGGTAGGCTAGCAGCCGGCCGCACCGTTGCCGAACGCATGCTGATGGACGATGGCAGCGGCACCGCTTGCGCCGCCCGGCTGTCGCATCTCATGGACGAAATCATCCGCGCGCTCTACGACTTCGCCGCCACCCATGTCTATCGCGTCAAAAACCCGTCATCGGCCGAACGCATGGCCGTCGTCGCGGTCGGCGGCTATGGCCGCGGCACGCTGGCGCCGGGATCCGACATCGATCTCCTCTTCCTGCTGCCCTACAAGCAGACGCCATGGGGCGAGCAGATCGTCGAATACATGCTCTACATGCTGTGGGATCTGGGGCTGAAGGTCGGCCACGCCACCCGCAATATCGACGAATGCCTGCGGCAGTCGCGCACCGACATCACCATCCGCACCTCGATCCTGGAAGCGCGTTTCCTGTGGGGCGAGCAGAAGCTCTATGACGAGCTCTTGCAGCGTTTCGACCGCGAGGTGGTGCGCACGACCGGACCCGAATATGTGCAGGCCAAGCTTGCCGAACGCGACGAACGCCACGCCAAGGCCGGCGAAAGCCGCTATTTGGTCGAACCCAACGTCAAGGACGGCAAGGGCGGCCTGCGCGACCTGCAGACGTTGTTCTGGATCGGCAAATACTTCTACCGGGTGCGCACCGGCGAGGAGCTGGTCGAAAAGGGCGTCTTCACCGACGGCGAATACAGGGAATTCCAGAAGGCCGAGGATTTCCTGTGGGCGGTGCGCTGCCACATGCATTTCCTCACCGGCAAGGCCGAGGAACGGCTGCATTTCGACATCCAGCGCGAGATCGCCGAACGGCTGGGCTACACCACACATCCGGGCCTCTCGGCGGTCGAGCGCTTCATGAAGCACTACTTCCTCGTCGCCAAGGATGTCGGAGATCTCACCCGCATCTTCTGCGCTGCGCTCGAGGAGGAGCAGGCCAAGCATGTGCCGGGCTTCAACCGCATCTTCCTCACCTTCTCGCGCCGCAAGCGCAAGCTTGCCGGCACGTCTGATTTCATTATCGACAACCATCGCATCAACATCGCCGACGACCAGGTGTTCGAGCGCGACCCGGTCAATCTCTTGAGGCTGTTCTGGTTCGCTGACAAGCATGGGCTTGAATTCCACCCCGATGCGCTGAAGCTTTTGACCCGTTCGCTCGGCCTCGTCGGCAAGGCACTCAGGCGCGACGAGGAAGCCAACCGGCTGTTCCTCGACATATTGACGTCGGACCGCAATGCCGAACTCAATCTCAGGCGCATGAACGAGGCGGGACTGCTGGGAAAGCTGATCCCGGATTTCGGCAAGATCGTCGCCATGATGCAGTTCTCGATGTACCACCATTACACTGTGGACGAGCATTTGATCCGCTGCATCGGCGTGCTGGCCGAGATCGAGCGCGGCGACGGCGAAAAAACCCATCCGCTTTCCCACAAGCTGATGCCGGGGCTGAAGAAAAGCCGCGAGGCGCTCTATGTCGCGGTGCTTTTGCACGACATTGCCAAGGGGCGGCCGGAGGACCATTCCGAGGCGGGCGCCCGGATCGCGCGGCGCATCTGCCCGCATATGGGGCTATCGGCGGCCGACACCGAAACGGTCGCCTGGCTGGTCGAGAACCATCTCGTCATGTCGATGACGGCGCAGACCCGCGATCTCAACGACCGCAAGACGATCGAGGATTTCGCCGCGATCGTGCAGTCGGTCGAACGGCTGAAGCTGCTGCTCGTCCTCACCATCTGCGACATCAGAGGCGTCGGGCCGGGCGTTTGGAACGGCTGGAAGGGGCAGTTGCTGCGCACGCTCTACTACGAGACCGAATTGCTGTTGACCGGCGGGTTTTCAGAAGTGTCGCGTGCGATGCGCACCGCGGCTGCCCGCGAAAAACTGGCCGAGGCGCTCGCCGATTGGCCGGAAAAGGCCCGCAAGCGCTATGTCGGCAAGCACTACGAGAATTATCTGCTGACGGTCGATCTCGCCGACCAGCTTCGCCACGCCGAATTCATCCGCGAGGCGGATGCGGCGGGCAAGAAGCTCGCCACCATGATCAAGACCCACCAGTTCGAGGCGGTGACCGAGATCACCGTGCTGGCGCAAGACCATCCCCGCCTGCTTTCGGTCATTGCCGGCGCCTGTGTGGCGGCCGGCGGCAACATCGTCGATGCGCAGATCTTCACCACCTCCGATGGCCGCGCGCTGGACACGATCCTGATATCGAGGGAGTTCGACCGCGACGAAGACGAGCGCCGCCGCGCCGAACGCGTCGGCCGCCTGATCGAGGACGTGCTGTCGGGAAAGAGCTGGCTGCCGGAGATGATCGAAAAGCGGACCAAGCCGCGGCGCGGCGCCAAGGTGTTCCGCATCCAGCCGCGCGCCGAAATCCGCAACACGCTATCGAACCGGTTCTCGGTAATCGAGGTCGAGGGGCTGGATCGGCCGGGCCTGCTGTCCGAGATCACCGGGGCGTTGTCCGACCTGTCGCTTGACATCGCGTCGGCGCACATCACCACCTTCGGCGAAAAGGTCATCGACACCTTCTATGTCACAGACCTCACCGGCCAGAAGATCGACAGCCCGACGCGCACGACCGCCATTCACAACAGGCTGATCGCGGCCCTCGAAGGCACCGTGCCCGAGCGCGGCGGCAAGGCCAAGGCCGCCGCCGAGTGAACGCCGGCCTCGATTTTTCCCCATCACGCAGGCAATCTCCGCACAAATGAGCCTTGTCAAGAAATTCGCGACGGTCGCTTCCGGCACGCTGATGAGCCGCGCTCTCGGCTTCGCCCGCGAGATGCTGATGGCGGCCGCACTCGGCACCGGCCCGATCGCCGACGCCTTCAACGCCGCGTTCCAGTTCCCCAACACCTTTCGCCGTCTGTTTGCCGAAGGCGCCTTTAACGCCGCCTTCGTGCCGCTCTTCGCCAAGGAGATCGAGACCCACGGCACCGATGGCGCCAAGCGCTTCTCCGAAGAGGTGTTCGGCGTGCTGTTCACAGCGCTGCTGGCGCTGACCATCGCCATGGAACTGGCGATGCCGCTGATCGTGCGCTACCTGGTGGCGCCGGGCTTTGCCGACACGCCGGGAAAGTTCGAGATGACGGTCGGGCTTGCGACCATCATGTTTCCCTACCTGATCTGCATGTCGCTCGGCGCCATGATGGCCGGCATGCTGAATTCGCTGCGCCGCTATTTCGCCGCCGCGGTGGCGCCGGTGTTCCTCAACATCATCCTGATCGGCGTGCTTGCCTATGCCTGGCACAAGGGATCGGACGCGCGCACCGTCGGCTTCGCGCTGGCCTGGGGCGTGCTGGCGGCGGGACTGGTGCAGCTGGCGATCGTCTGGGTGGCGGTGCGCCATGCCGGCATCTCGATCGGTTTCCGCCGGCCAAGGATGACGCCCAATGTCAAGCGGCTGCTGATCCTGGCGCTGCCGGCGGCGATCACCGGCGGCATCACCCAGATCAACCAGCTGATCGGCACGGCGATCGCCTCGGCGCAGGACAGCGCGGTCTCGTCGCTCGCCTATGCCGATCGCATCTACCAACTGCCGCTTGGCGTCGTCGGCATCGCCGTCGCCATCGTGCTCCTGCCCGAACTGTCGCGGGCGTTGAAGTCAGGCAATCTGATCGAAGCGGCCAATCTTCAGAACCGGTCGGTGGAATTCACCTTGTTCCTGACCTTGCCGGCGGCGGCGGCCCTGCTGGTCATGTCGGAGCCGATCGTGGGGCTGGTCTACGAACGCGGGGCGTTTGCCGCCAACAACTCGACGCCGGTCGTGGCCGCGATCCTGGCGATCTTCGGCCTCGGCTTGCCAGCCTTCGTGCTGATCAAGGCGTTCACCCCAGGCTATTTCGCCCGCGAGGACACGCGCACGCCGATGATCTTCGCCGCCATCTCGGTGGCGGTGAACGTCACCACCGCGCTGACGCTGTTTCCGTCGATGGGCGCGCCGGGCATCGCCGTCGCCTCGGCCGTCGCCGGCTGGGTCAATGCACTGATGCTGCTCGGCGTGCTGATCCGGCGCGGCCATTGGGGCCGCGACGTGCCGCTCATGAGACGCATCCCACGGCTGGTGCTGTCGGCGGCGGTGATGGGCGCGGCGCTCTATTTTGCCGAGCACTGGTTTGCCGCCAGGCTTGCCTCGGGCTCACCGCTGATCGTCAAGGCTACGACGCTTCTTGCGCTGGTAGCCGGTGGGGCGTTGCTTTACTTCGTCACCGCCTTCGCCACCGGCGGCGCCGATTTCGGCATGATCCGGCGCAATATCAGGCGAGGAGCGGCGAAGGCAACGCCTGTCCCAAAATCCGAACTGGACGAATAATCCGCAGACTCTGAGCGCGGCCGCCGGTCTTGATCGGATCGTCGCCTTCGTCCATAAGCGCGCCGTCGAAAGACTTTCGCCGCGCGCGAAACGGCCCTCCACAAGCCATGAGGACATCATGACCGCCTTCAAACCGCTCGTCTTTTCCGGCGTCCAGCCGACCGGCAATCTGCATCTCGGCAACTATCTCGGCGCCATCAAGAAATTCGTCGCCCTGCAGGACACCTCCGATTGCATCTATTGCGTCGTCGACCTGCATTCGCTGACAGCGCAGCTCGTGCATGAGGACCTGGCGGATCAAACGCGTTCGATCACCGCAGCGTTTCTCGCCTCTGGCATCGACCCGAAAAAGCACATCGTCTTCAACCAGTCGCGGGTCATGCAGCACGCCGAGCTCGCCTGGATCTTCAACTGCGTGGCCCGGATCGGCTGGATGAACCGCATGACGCAGTTCAAGGACAAGGCCGGCAAGGACCGCGAGAACGCCTCGCTAGGGCTGCTTGCCTATCCGAGCCTGATGGCGGCCGACATCCTAGTCTACCGTGCCACCCATGTGCCGGTCGGCGATGACCAGAAGCAGCATCTCGAGCTGACACGCGACATCGCGCAAAAATTCAACAACGACTTTTCGGACCGCATCGCCGGCCTTGGCGTCGGCATAGAGATGAAGGTCGGCGAGGAGACGGTGAACGGCTATTTCCCGCTGACCGAGCCGATCATCGGCGGACCGGCGGCGCGCATCATGTCGCTGCGCGACGGCTCGAAGAAGATGTCGAAGTCGGATCCGTCGGACCTGTCGCGCATCAATCTGACCGACGATGCCGACACCATCTCGAAGAAAATCCGCAAGGCCAAGACCGACCCCGAGGCGTTGCCCGGGGAATTGGACGGCCTTGCCAGCCGGCCCGAAGCCGAAAACCTCGTCGGCATCTATGCGGGTCTCGCCGAGATATCGAAGGAGGCGGTGCTGAAAGAGTTCGGCGGCCAGCAGTTCTCGGTGTTCAAGCCGGCGTTGGCCGACCTTGCCGTAGAAAAGCTGGCACCGGTCGCTGGTGAAATGCGCCGCATTTCCGATGACCGTGCCTATGTCGACGCAGTGCTCAGGGATGGCGGCGAGCGCGCCGGACTATTGGCCGAGGCGACGATGAAGACCGTGCGCGACATCATCGGCCTGCTGCAAAGCTGATCTGCGCCTAACATCGCTACATCCGCCGGTCGCTTGCGGCCGGGCTGTGGCGGTGGCAGATTGCGAACCGAAACCGTCGAACAGGGTGAATATGGTCTCCAAACGCCTCAGCCGCGAAGCCGGCCATCGCCGCAAGTTCCTGGCGATCATCGACGACACGCCCGAATGCGAGCGAGCCGTCGTCTACGCCTCGAAGCGCGCGCAGAGCACCAGCGGCGTGCTGGTGCTGCTCTATGTGATCGAGCCGGACGATTTCCAGCATTGGCTGGGTGTCGAGAAGATCATGCGCGAGGAGGCTACAGCGACGGCTCGCGCGGCCCTCGACAGCTATGCCAACAAGGTGCGCCAGAAGCTCGGCATCGAGCCGGAACTGGTGGTGCGCGAAGGCAAGCCGACGGAAGAGATCCACAAATTGATCGAAGAAGACCAGGATATCGCCATCCTCGTGCTGGCGGCCGGCGCCGGCAAAGAGGGGCCGGGGCCGCTGGTCGGCGCGGTCGCCGGCAAGGGCGCCGCCTTCCCCATCCCGGTGACGGTGGTGCCGCAGAACCTGTCCGACGAAGAAATCGACAGCCTCGCCTAGCGCATGATCGAAGTGCTATAGCGTCCTTACGCGTCAAAAAAGGACGCTACGCTGTAGAAAATTCATTCTCCCAGCCAGCCGTTCTAGCGATGGCTTTCGCTTGAATGTCCCGCCGATAAGGCCTATTTAGAATTATTCCAAACTGTCTGCCCGAATGGGCACGGAGACGTCCATGTTCATCCAGACCGAATCGACGCCAAATCCGGCGACATTGAAATTCCTGCCCGGCAAGGAAGTGCTCGTCGAAGGCACCGCCGATTTCCGTGATGCCGACAGCGCCGCCTCAGCTTCGCCGCTGGCCGGCCGGCTGTTCGAGATCCCGGGCGTCACCGGCGTCTTTTTCGGCTATGACTTCGTCACCGTGACCAAGGACGGTCCCGACTGGCAGCATCTGAAGCCGGCGATCCTCGGCGCCATCATGGAACACTTCATGTCCGGCGCGCCTGTGATGGCCAAGGCCGGTCCCGCCGCAGAGACCAGCCAGACCGGCGAATTCTACGACAAGGCCGACGAGGAGCTGGTCATCACCATCAAGGAACTGCTCGACACGCGGGTGCGCCCGGCCGTCGCCCAGGACGGTGGCGACATCACCTTCCGCGGCTTCGAGAACGGCACCGTGTTCCTGCACATGAAGGGCGCCTGCGCCGGCTGTCCGTCGTCGACGGCGACGCTCAAGCATGGCATCCAGAACCTGCTCCGGCATTTTGTGCCCGAGGTTCAGCAGGTCGAGCAGGTCTCTTAAGGACTCCATTCGCCTTCTCGCGACAACAAAAAACCGGGCCGAATTGCCCGGTTTTCTGTTTTGGGACGTCAGTTGTTGCCTAGACGGTCCGCGTATGAGTTCTAAAGAACGATAACCTTGGCGCCGACGGAGGTGCGGTCGTAAAGGTCGATGATGTCCTGGTTCATCAGGCGGATGCAGCCCGACGACATCGCTTTGCCGATCGAGTTCCATTCCGGGCTGCCATGCAGGCGGTAGCCCGAATCGCCGCCTCTGTTGAACAGATACAGCGCGCGCGCGCCGAGTGGGTTCGTCAATCCCGGCTCCATGCCGCCGGCAAACTTGGCGAGCTCCGGCTGGCGCTTGATCATCGCCGAAGGCGGCGTCCAGGTCGGCCATTCGCGCTTCACCGCGATACGGGCGGTGCCGCGCCATTCAAAACCCTCGCGGCCGACGCCGATGCCGTAACGCATCGCCTCGCCGCCGCCCATGACGTAATAGAGAAACTTGTTCTGCGTATCGACGACGATGGTGCCCGGCTTTTCATCGGTGTCGTAGCTAACGACCTGCCGGCGGTACTTGAACGGCACCTTTTCGATTGGAATGCGCGGCAGTTGATAGCCCGCATCGGTCATCGGGCCATAGTTGCTGGTGAAGATCTGCGAGCCGATGGTGCTGCAACCAGCAATAGCCGTCGACAGCGCAAGTGCGGCGACGATTGCGAATGACTTCATGCGCATGAAAAGGTCCGATGCCCCGCCCGAAATAGAGCGGCTCGAGACGGCCGCTTTGTCACCATCATTCATGCTGGCATTTGCTTTGCTTGCCAAGCGCGCGATGCCTATATGCAGGGGCTTACGCGCCGGTAAGTGCGTAACTGTGGCTTTTCGGCAACGGCCTTCGCTAGATTGTGAAGGAAATTCAATGGGGCGACTCGCCGGACCGCCGAAGGTCGAGGAACTGTCATGAATGTCGGAGATGCCGTCCGCCGTTCCGGCCTGCCGGCCAAGACCATCCGCTACTATGAGGAGATCGGCCTGATCCGTCCTGCGCGCGCCGGCAACTGCGGCGACGACATCCACCGGCTGACTTTTCTGCGCCGCTCCTGCCACGGCGACGACCGGCCGCACTGCCGTATCCTGGATGATATTGCCGGGGCTGCGCTGGCTGGAGATAAAATCGCTTCCGCGGCGGCATGAGCGACCAGCCTCCGGCACTCCGCGAGGCCGCGAACGGGCGGCGCTTACGACCCGGGCGGGCGATACCGGATCGACTTTGCCTTCCCGAGCGCTTGCATCGTCTCTTCGACGCTTAGGAGGACGGTGGTCTCATGCGAGCTGAGCGCCCCGCCCGCACCGATAGCCAGCATGACAGATGCCATCGAAACGTTGTCTGGAGCCTCCCATAGATTCCAGCCATCGTGCTCTCCGAAGGCGTACCAGAACCCGTGTAGCTTTCCGCCCACCGATTCGATGTAGGAGCGGGCCGCCTCGCGTCGATCCTCGGGATTTTCGATCAAGCGCGCCCAGGTTTCGGGCGTATAGCTGAATTGCGTGAGATACATCGGCATGGTTCGTCTCCTCCCAGAGCTGCCCCAACGAATGTAGTAAAGCGCCCGATACGGGGAGAAGGCGAGTCGTTTCCGAGGCGTAGTACCGTTGGCTTAGTTGCAGGACGGCTAATGGAGGTGCTCCATGGCCTTTTCTTCAGGGAGTGAGGCAATGGCAGCCTATCTTATCGCTGATGTAGACATAACCGATGCCGCCGTTTTCGAGGAATACCGCCGAGATGTACCAGCAACCGAAGCGCGCTATGGAGGAAGATACATCGCTCGCGGCGGAGCCACCAAAGTGCTGGAAGGCGATTGGGAACCTCATCGCCTGGTCATTGTCGAGTTCCCGGACATGGCTTCGCTCATGGCATGGTACGACTCCCCAGAATACGGTCGGCTCAAAGCTATCCGCGAACGCTGCGCAAGGACGAGGATCATTGCGCTGGAGGGCATGATGCCGGTCAGTTAAAGGCCCGGGCTGCCAACCGGATAATCGCCTGAAGAAAGCGGGTTCAAACCGTGAACAGAATCTGGCATGGTGCCTCCATGCCAATCATCTCGCCTGTCCCCCTCAACCCGCTCATCGACGGCCGTCAGTCGGAGCGCGCCATGCTGGTCAGGCGCGGTGTGCAGCGGCTGCTCAAGGAAATGGGCGCGCATGTGCTGCCTGAGCTGTCGCTGGCGACCGGGCGCCGCGCCGACCTCGTCGCGCTGACCCGGCAGGGCGACATCTGGATCATCGAGATCAAATCCTCGATCGAAGATTTCAGGGTCGACCGCAAATGGCCGGACTACCGGCTGCACTCCGACCGCTTCTTCTTCGCCACCCATCCCGGCGTGCCCTCGGAAATCTTTCCGCAGGAATGCGGTTTTATCCTTTCCGACGGCTACGGCGCCGAAATCCTGCGCGATGCGCCCGAGCACCGCATGGCGGCGGCGACGCGCAAGGCGCTGATGCTGAGGATCGCACGGGCCGGTGCTTCACGGCTGCTCGCGGCGGAACTCGCTGGTGTTTCGCTGCCGGCGCTGGAGGGGGAAAGCGAGTAGAGAACGTTCGAGCTATCTGGATACAGTGCTTTGCGCTGCCTACCCGACTGCCAGCGTTCGTGGTTGGCGAAAGCCTAAGCGGCATCCGATCTCCCCCCTTGCGGGGGAGATGTCCGGCAGGACAGAGGGGGTGGGAAGGATTGCCAACTTTCAGCTTAACACATCCCCAATCGGGAAACAGTCTTAGGGGTTTGTTGCGATAGGTTTGGCAGGTCGGAGGGACAGCACCCCCCCTCTGCCCTGCCGGGCATCTCCCCCGCAAGGGGCGAGATCGGCAGCTTCGCCCGATGGCGAAATGATGATCAATCTCGACCTAGCCAGTTTCTATTCTTCTTCCTCGTCCGCCCCGTTCGCAGCCGGCGCGACCAGCAGCACGGCGGCGCCGAGGATCGCGGCGATGAAGGACCCGGCCAGGATGCCGACTTTCACCGCGTCCTGCAGCTCGACGTTGTTGGCGAAAGCGAGCAGGCCGATGAACAGGCTCATGGTGAAGCCGATGCCGCAGAGCAGCGAAATGCCAACCATGTGCAGCCAGCCGGCATTGACCGGCAGATCGGCAAAGCCGAGCCGGATCGCAAGCGCCGAAGAGCCGAACACGCCGACCAGCTTGCCGGCGACGAGGCCGGCGGCGACGCCCAGCGTCAGCGGCTCGACCAGGGCGGCAGCGCTCAGGCCGGCCAACGAGACGCCGGCATTGGCAAAGCCGAAGATCGGGATGACGAAGAACGGCACTATTCCGTGGAGGCCGTGTTCGAGCCGATGCAGCGGCGAATGGTCGAGATCATGGCTGATGCCCGGAGTGACCTTCAGGGGTATGGTCAGGGCCAGCGCCACGCCGGCGAGCGTGGCATGCACGCCTGACTTCAGCACCAGCACCCACAGAACGGCACCAAGCACGAGATAGGGCAGCAGCGTCAGCACGCCCATGCGGTTGAGCGCAATGAGCAGAGCGATGACCGCGAAGGCGGCGCCGAGATAGGCGAGCGACAGGCCGCTCGTGTAGAACACGGCGATGATGACGACCGCGCCAAGGTCGTCGATGATGGCAAGCGCGGTGAGGAATACCTTAAGCGACCCCGGCACGCGGTTGCCGAGCAGCGACAGCACGCCGAGCGCAAACGCGATGTCGGTAGCGGTCGGGATCGCCCAGCCGGACAGAGCGGCTGGGTTGTCGCGGTTGATGGCGACATACACAAGTGCCGGCACAAGCATGCCGCCGGCGGCGGCGACGCCGGGCAGGACGCGCCGCGGCCAGGTCGAGAGCTGTCCGTCCAGCATCTCGCGTTTGATCTCCAGGCCGACCAGCAGGAAGAACACGGCCATCAGGCCGTCATTGATCCAGTGCGATACGCTGAGCGGTCCCAGATAGGCGTGAAGGGCGTCGAAGTAAATTTCGGCCAGCGGCGAATTGGCGACGATCAGGGCCAGTGCCGCGGCTGCCATCAGGATGATGCCGCCGGCCGCCTCGCTGTCGAGGAATTCGCGGAAAATGGAGACCGGCCGCTGTTTCTGGTCCTGCATGTCGCCTCTCATGGTCCCGGGCGGACGGAATCACGTCGCAGGATGATGCGCAAGCCCCGGCAATGAGGCAAGCAGCCTGTCAGTCAGCTCGTTCGAGCTAAAAACCGGTTCCCACCCTCGGGTCAAGCCCGTGGGCATGCTTTTGGGTTCCGATGCTCCGTCAGCGTGGCGCGCGCTTGGCGAGTATCCGCTGCAGCGTGCGGCGGTGCATGTTGAGCCGGCGCGCGGTCTCGGAGACGTTGCGGTCGCACATTTCGTAGACGCGCTGGATGTGCTCCCAGCGCACACGGTCGGCCGACATCGGGTTTTCAGGCGGTGCGGCGCGTTCACCCGCGGTGCGGGTGAGTGCGGCGAAAATGTCGTCAGCATCGGCCGGCTTCGACAGATAGTCGATGGCTCCCAGCTTCACCGCCGTCACCGCCGTGGCGATGTTGCCGTAGCCGGTGAGGATGATGGCGCGGGCGTCGTCGCGCTTCTCGCGGATGGCGGCGACGACATCGAGGCCATTGCCGTCGGCGAGCCGCATGTCGACCACCGCATAGGCAGGCGGGTTGGCGCGCGCTTTGGCCACCGCCTCCTCGACGCTCTCGGCCGTCTCGACCACGAAACCCCTGGTTTCCATGGCGCGGGCAAGCCGCGTGAGGAATGGCTTGTCGTCGTCGACGATCAACAGCGAGGTGTCCTCGCCTTCAACCATTGCGCCAATCGTTTCGTCGCCATTCATCGTCTTCTAAATTCCTGCTGCCTGATTTTTACGCAAATATAGTTTTGGAGCGCTGTTGTCCAATTCAAGCCGTGTCAAACATGGTGGCCGAAGCCGATTCAGGATTGAGGAAGACGCTGCGTGGCCACGATATCTGCACGATGGCGCCCTCGCCCGGCTCGTTTGAATTGCGGAAATCAAGCGTTGCCCCCGAACGCTCAAGCAAGGTCTTGGCGATGAAAAGCCCCAGGCCCAGGCCTCCGCCGGCCTCGGTGCCCTGGCGTGTCGACATATAGGGCTCGCCGATGCGGTCGATGATTTCGGGAGGGAAACCCGGCCCGTCGTCGGTGATCGAGAAGGTAACGGCGGCCTCGTTCCAGCTCCAGCGCACGGTGACGGCCTTGCGGGCAAAATCGACGGCGTTCTCGACCAGATTGCCGAGGCCGTAGATGACGCCGGGATTGCGCCGCCCTACCGGTTCGGGGCCGATGCGCTCGCCGGGACGAAGCTTGATCGAGATGCCGAAATCACGGTGCGGCGCCGTCATCTCCTCGACCAGCGAGGTCAGCGGCAGGCGGGAGAGATGCGCCTCGCCCTCAGACGAGAGGCTGGTGAGACGTTTGAGAATTTCGCGGCAACGCTCGCTCTGCGAGCGCAGCAGGGTCACGTCGTCCCGGTATTTCGGGTCATTGCCAAGTGCCTTCTCCATCTCCTTGACGACAAGGGTGATGGTGGCAAGTGGCGTGCCCAGCTCATGCGCGGCGGCGGCGGCAAGGCCGTCCAGTGCCGACAGGTGCTGCTCGCGCTGCAGCACCAGCTCGGTGGCGGCAAGCGCGTTGGCGAGCAAGCGTGCTTCCTCGGCCACGCGGAAGGCGTAGATCGCGGTGAAGGCGATCGAGGAAAACACCGCCATCCACATGCCTGCGACATAGATGAACGGCATCTCCAGCGGCGCGCCCTCATACCAGGGCAGCGGCAGATGGAAGAAGACCAGCAGGGTCGCCGCCACCATCACCAGCGCGCCGAGGATGGCCGTCAGGCGCAGCGGCAGCGACGTCGCCGAGATGACCACCGGCACGGTCACCAGCACCGAAAACGGATTGGTGAGGCCGCCGGTCATGTAGAGCAGGCCGGCAAGCTGCAGGCTGTCGATGGTCAGGATGGCAAAGGCCGGCAGCGGCGTCAGCCGATGCGCTGCCGGATAGCGGAAGGTCAGCAACAGGTTCATCCAGGCAGAGCAGGCGATCAGCGCGAAGCAGAGGCTGACAGGCAGCGGAAATTTCAGCCCATAGGCAACGACGAGCACCGTCAGGCTCTGGCCGACGATGGCGAGCCAGCGCAGCCTGATCAGCGTGTTGAGACGCAGCCGCTGGCTTTGCTGGAAGTCGGGCGCCTGCAGGATGTTTATCATGACCAAGGATTATAGCCGGGAAAGGAGAAGCGGTAGATGTTTCTGTCTTCTTGTTGACCATGATCGGATCATGGTCGGTCTGCGTCAGCTGCCACGCGGTTTGGCGCGGCTGGTGGCGGCGGCGAGAAGCGGGTTCTCCGGCCAGACGTGCCGGGGGTAGCGGCCACGCATGTCGGCCCGCACATCGGCCCAGGAACCGCGCCAGAAACCGGGCAGGTCGCGCGTCGTCTGGATCGGCCGGTGCGCGGGCGACAAAAGCTCGAGCGTCAGCGGCACGGTGCCATTGGCAATCGAAGGGTGCCGGTCGAGACCGAACAGCTCCTGGACGCGGATCGCCAGCACCGGCCATTCGCCGTCATAGCGGATCGGCACGCGACTGCCTGACGGCGCGTCGAAATGGGTCGGCGCCAGCGCCTCGATCCTGCGCTGGAGATCGTGCGGCACCAATGCCATGAGGCCGATCGAAAGCACGCCCGGGTCGATCGCGGCGAACGACGCCGCACCAGAGAGGTACGGCAGCAGCCAATCGTCGAGACTGTCGATGAGCGCGGCGTCGGAAACGTCGGGCCAGGGCGCGCCGAGGCCGCGATGCAGCCAGCCGAGCCGTTGGCGCAGCGTTTCCGCCTCCTTGCCCCACGGCAAAAGCGACAGCCCGTGTTGGCGCAAGGCGTCAAGGATCGCGTGATCCGCCTCAGTGCCGGCCGGCGCCGGCAGCATGCGTTCGGATAGCGTGATGGCGCCGAGGCGAACGGTTTCGCGCACGCGCACCGCGCGCCTGTCGCGGTCGAAGCTCGTTTCCCCGCGGGTCTCGATCTTGTCGGCAAGCGAAGCGCGAATGTCGGTCTCATCTATCGCCGCTGCTGCCGTGATGCGGGCATTCTGCGCCTTGCCCTGCAGGTCGGCGCCGACCTCGAACGCCTGGCCGGTCTTCGCCGCCTCGGCGACCATGTGAGCGAGCCGCACCGGTAGCGCCAGCCTGCGCATCGCAGCACCCGCTTCCGTCAGGCGCCCTGCCTCGTCAATGGCATCGAGCGCACGAAGCAGCGACCTTGCCTCGTTGAGCGCCGGGGCCGGCGGCGGATCGAGGAACGAAAGGCTCGTTGGATCGGCAACACCGAAGGCGGCGCAATCGAGCAGAAGTCCGGAAAGATCGGCCTCGATGATCTCCGGCGGGGTGAACGCGGGAAGTGCCGCCGTCTGCTCGGCTCGCCACAGCCGGATGGCGACGCCCGGTTGTGTGCGTCCGGCGCGGCCGGCGCGCTGGTCGGCGGAGGCTCTGCTGACACGCACCGTCTCCAGCCGCGTCAGGCCGCTGGCCGGCTCGTAGCGCGGCAGCCGCGACAGACCGGAATCGATGACGACGCGCACACCGTCGATGGTGATCGAGGTTTCGGCGATCGACGTTGCCAGCACCACCTTGCGGCGGCCGGATGGCGCCGGCTTGATGGCCGCGTCCTGGGCCTTGCCGTCGAGCATGCCGTAGAGCGGCACGATGTCGGTGTCGGCGCTGACGCGGCCCTGCAGCCGCTCGGCGGTGCGCTCGATCTCGCGCTGGCCGGGCAGGAAGGCGAGCACGCTGCCGCTCTCCTCGGCAAGGGCCGCGCGGATCGCCTTGGCCATGGCGTCTTCGATGGCGATCCCGGCCGGCCGATCGTCGTAGCGCACGTCGACGGGAAAGGCGCGGCCTTCGCTCTCGATCAGCGGGGCGCCGGAAAGCAGCCGAGCGACACGCGCGCCGTCGAGCGTCGCCGACATCACCAGCAACCGCAGATCGGGCCTCAGCGCAACTTGCACATCGAGCGCCAGCGCCAGACCGAAATCGCCGTCGAGCGAGCGCTCGTGGAATTCGTCGAAGAACACCGCCGAGACACCGGGCAGTTCCGGATCGTCGAGGATCATGCGGGACAGCACGCCTTCGGTCACGACAAGAATTCTCGTCCTTGCCGAGGTCCGGTTCTCCATGCGCATGGCATAGCCGACCGTCTCGCCGGGCTCCTCGCCGAGCAGTTCGGCCATGCGGCGGGCAGCGGCGCGGGCAGCGAGCCGGCGCGGCTCGAGCAGAATGATCTTGCCCGTGCCGAGCCATGCTGCATCGAGCAGCGCCAGTGGCACCAGCGTCGTCTTGCCGGCGCCGGGCGGCGCCACCAGCACGGCGCTGTTGCCATGGCCAAGCGCCTCGCTGAGCGCCGGCAGCACGGCGGAGACCGGGAGTTCCGGCAAGGGTTTTCTGGTCATCGTCCCACGGACGTACTCATCCAATCGCGGCGGATCCGCAGCGCCCGCATATCAGCGGTGACGGTCGCCGCGCAACCGAGAGCGGGCCAACTCAAAGCCGGGTCCGCGAAAATGGGTTCCAGCGCACCGTGCCCAACCTCGCCTCCTCGCGCACCATCGTCAAAAGGCCGGAGCCACCGACGATGGCGAGACCGACAAGCGACAGAAAATCGGGATATTCCTGGAAGAACAGCGCGCCCAGGATCACCGCCCAGACGATCTGCGAATAATGCGTCGGCGCGATCCGGTTGGCTGGCGCGTATTTGACGGCCATAAGCTGAAGCAATTGTCCGCAAGACGTGAACGCACCCGACAGCACCAACCAGGTCAGCTGCCTTGCGTCCGGAAGCGTGAATGACGTGGCCGCGGCACCGATGCCGTTGAAGAACAGGCCGTAGCCAATCAGCACGCCGAGCATCGTCGTGCGCTTTTCCCCAGCCGCGAGCGAGCGCATCAGGATGATGCTGGCGGCGGCAAGGAAAGCAACGCCGAACGCAGCGAGGTGACCGAGATGCATCTCGCGAAAGCCCGGCCGCACGACCAGCATGACGCCGGCAAAGCCGGCGACCACCGCCAGCCATCGCCAAGGGCCGACCTTCTCCTTGAGGATGAGGGTGGAAAGGATGGTGACGCAGAGCGGCGCCAGGAAAATCAGCGCATAGGCTTCCGCCAGCGGGATGGTGGTGAAGGCATAGACGCTGAGCACGCCGGACGCGATGCCGGCCCAGGCGCGGGCCTGAACCGCCCAAGGTCGCTTCGTGCGCCAGAAATCGCGCCAGCGTTCGCCGTTCGGCCGGGTGAAGAGAAGAAAGAAGCCGGCAAACAATGTCGAGAGAACCCGATCTCGAACACCGTGAACTGCCCACCCAGGCTTTTGACAACGGCATCGTTGAATGAATAGCTTGCATAGGCGATCAGGGCGAGCAGAATTCCGTTCGTCACGTGTTTCCAGTTCCAGGGAGAGCAGGGTGAAGATACTGGCGCTCGGTGCGCATCCGGACGACATCGAGATTTTCATGTTCGGTACGATGGCAGCCTATGCCGCGCAAGGCGCAGAACTGGTTTTTGCGATAGCCACGGACGGCGCCAGGGGTGGGAGGGGCGATCCGGGACCGCTCGCCCGCGCCCGCCGCGAGGAAGCGGCTGTGGCGGCGGACCTGCTTGGCGCAACACCGCACTTCCTCGATTTTCCGGACGGCGCGCTGGTTGCCGACGCCGCGCTGATCGCGGCACTGAAGACGCTGATCGGCGACATGAAGCCGGACCTGGCGATCACCCATGCGCCGAACGACTATCATGGCGACCACCGTGCGCTGTCGGACAGCGTGCGGATCGCGGCGTCTTTCGCAGTGCCGGTGCTGCATGCCGACACGCTCGGCGGCACCGGTTTTTCGCCGACGCATTATGTCGATATATCAGGGCATTTCGATCTCAAGACGATGGCGATCCGGGCGCATCAGTCGCAGGATCCCGAACGTTTCGTCGACGCGGCGCGCACGCAGAACGCCTTTCGCGCCGGCCAGTGCAATGGCGCAGCCGGTTCCTTCGCCGAAGCCTTTCGCTTCGAGCCGGTCTTCCCGTTCGCCGACATACGCGCCCTGCTGCCGCCGGCCCCGGCGATCCGGCCGGTGACGGTGAGCACCAGAACGGTCAAATGAGCCGGTGCCCGGCGCGCCAAACAACCTGCAGAAGCCGCCTTTCCCGAACCAGCGCCCGGAGCCGACGCGTCATGCTGCGGTGCAGCGACGAATTCGCTTGCCTTGTTTAGTAAAAATTGCATCACTAAACAAATTACTAAACATCCGGCGCTCAACCCGTCATAGTGTTTAGGCCCCTGAGGAGGGGGGTTGAGGTTTTTGAAACCGTCATCCGGGCGCGTTTCGCAAATGGGAGGAAGGCATGAAATCGACCTTGAAACTGACGTTGGGACTGACCTCGGCGATGTTTGCGTCGACAGCCGTTTCGAACGTCGCGCATGCGGAAGATCTGACGCTTTGCTGGGCAGCCTGGGACCCGGCGAACGCTCTTGTGGAACTGTCCAAGGATTTCACCAAGGAATCCGGCATCGGCATGAAATTCGAGTTCGTGCCGTGGACCAACTATGCCGATCGCTTCCTCAACGAACTGAATTCCAAGGGCAAGCTGTGCGACCTGATCCTCGGCGATAGCCAGTGGATCGGCGGCTCCGCCGAGAACGGCCATTACGTCAAGCTGAACGACTTCTTCGACAAGGAGAAGATCAGCATGGACGACTTCGTGCCGGCCACGGTCGTCGGCTACTCCGAATGGCCGAAGAACACGCCGAACTACTGGGCGCTGCCTGCCATGGGCGATGTCGTCGGCTGGACCTATCGCAAGGACTGGTTCTCCAAGCCGGAACTGCAGAAGGAATTCAAGGAGAAGTACGGCTGGGATCTCGCAGCGCCGACGACCTTTGACCAGTTGAAGCAGATCGCCGAGTTCTTCCAGAAGCGCGAGATCGACGGCAAGACCGTCTATGGCGCGTCGATCTATACCGAGCGCGGCTCCGAAGGCATCACCATGGGCGCCATGGACGTGCTCTACAGCTTCGGCTTCAAATACGAGAACCCCGACAAGCCCTACGAGATGGACGGCTTCGTCAACTCCGAGAAATCGGTGAAGGGTCTGGAGTTCTACAAGGCGCTCTACGACTGCTGCACGCCTCCCGGGGCTTCGAACAGCTACATGGGCGAAGGCGTCGATGCCTTCAAATCCGGCCAGGTGGCGATGCACATGAACTTCGCCTTTACCTGGCCAGGCCTGCAGAAGGACGAGAATGTCGGCGGCGACAAGATTGGCTATTTCGCCAATCCCAAAGGTCCCGACGGCGACCAGTTCGCCCAGCTCGGCGGCCAGGGCATCTCGGTGGTTTCCTATTCCGACAAGCAGGAAGCCGCGCTCAAATACATCAAGTGGTTCGCCAACAAGGACGTGCAGGCCAAATGGTGGTCGCTCGGCGGCTACTCCTGCCTCAACGCGGTCGTGAAAGATCCGAGCTTTCCGGCCAGCCAGCCTTATGCGCAGACCTTCCTCGACTCGATGGCCATCGTGAAGGACTTCTGGGCTGAGCCGAGCTATGCGCCGCTGCTGCAGGCGTCGCAGAAGCGCTTCCACGACTATGTCGTGGCCGGCCAGGGTTCGGCGAAGGACGCGCTCGACGGCCTGGTCAAGGACTGGACCGAGGTCTTCCAGGACGACGGCAAGATGTAATCGGCGAGAGACCGGCTCCTCCCGAGCCACGACCCCAGGGCCGGATGATTTCGGGTCTCCGACCCGAAATCATCCGGCCCCGGACCAAGAGCGAGTGAGCATGATGTCGTCCGAAAACCGCTTAACACTTTTCGGCATCATGCTCTGGTCCCGTGCCGCCCTTGGCACCGGACACAGTTCAGATAAATTCCAATGTCGAGACGACTTGAAGTGACCGAAGCGGGACTGACCATGCTCAATCGGACTGCGGACAGCGTTGCCCGGGCCACGCCTGAGCCGTTGGCCCGCAAGGTCCGGGGCATCAGCGACAAGGGCCTCGCCTGGCTGTTCATCTCGCCGACGATCCTGTTGCTGCTCGCCATCAACATCTTTCCGCTGTTCTGGGCGATCTATCTGTCCTTCACCAACTACCGCGCCAACCGCCCCAACGAGGTGGTGAAGAATGTCGGCCTTGCCAACTACAAGCGCATCCTCGGCGACCAGGACATCTGGATCGCCATGCAGACGACGGCGCATTTCGTGTTCTGGACCATCCTGCTGCAGACGCTGATCGGTTTCACGCTGGCCTGGCTGATCGACCGGAAGTTTCGCGGCCACGCCTTCTGGACGACCATCATTCTGGTGCCGATGATGCTGTCGCCCGCAGTGGTCGGCAATTTCTGGCGCTTCCTCTACGAGCCGCAGATCGGCCTGTTCGCCTATGCCGTCTCGTTCGTCACCGGCATTCCGGCAACGGAGATCGGCATGCTCTCCAACGTCTCGCTGGCACCGTGGTCGATCGTCATCGTCGACACCTGGATGTGGACGCCGTACGTGATGCTGATCTGTCTCGCTGGGCTGCGCTCGATCCCCGAATATATCTATGAGGCGGCCGAGGTCGACCGTGCCTCCAACTGGCGGCAGTTCTGGTCGATCACGCTGCCGATGGCGCTGCCCTTCATCATGCTGGCGGTGCTGTTCCGCGGCATCGAGAACTTCAAGATGTTCGACATGGTCAACCTGCTCACCGGCGGCGGACCCGGTTCGACCACCGAAGTCGCCTCGATCACGCTGAAGCGGCAGGCCTTCGAAAGCTGGCGGACGGGCTATTCCTCGGCCTTCGCCATCATCCTGTTCGTCGCGGTGTTCGGGCTGGCCAATATCTACGTCAAGGCGCTCAACAAGGTGAAGCAGAGATGAGCCTGACGTCAGCCCATTCGGTCGTCGCACCCTCGGCCACGTCGAAGCGCGTCGCCGGCACGATCATCGTGCTTTACGCGCTGATCTCGATCGTGCCGCTGCTGTGGATCTTCGCCACCAGCTTCAAGACGCCGCCGGATTCGATTGCGTATCCGCCGAAGATCCTGTTCCAGCCTAGCCTCGAAGGCTACTGCAATCTGTTCACGACGCGCACAAGGCAGACGCCGGAATACATCAACTCGCTTGGACCGGCGACCGGCTTCTGCGACGAGACCACGCGCAAGCGCAACATGGTGATCGCCGGCCCGTCCAACTTCATGCCGCGCTTCGTCAATTCGCTGATCATCGCCTTCGGCTCGACTTTTTGCGCGGTGTTCCTCGGCACGTTGTCGGCCTATGGCTTCTCGCGCTTCAAGGTGCCGCTGGCCGACGACCTTCTCTTCTTCATCCTGTCGACGCGGATGATGCCGCCGATCGCGGTCGCCATTCCCATATATCTGATGTATCGCGAGCTTGGCCTGTCGGACACCGCGCTCGGCATGATCCTGCTCTATACGGCGGTCAATGTGTCGCTTGCGGTGTGGCTGCTGAAGGGCTTCATCGACGAGATCCCGCGCGAGTACGAAGAAGCGGCGATGATCGACGGTTATACGCGGCTGCAGGCCTTCTGGCGCACCGTGCTGCCGCAGGCGACCACCGGTATTGCCGCGACCGCCATCTTCTGCCTGATCTTTGCCTGGAACGAATATGCGTTCGCCGCTCTGCTGACTTCGGGCACGGCGCAGACCGCGCCGCCCTTCATCCCGACCATCATTGGCGAAGGCGGCCAGGACTGGCCGGCGGTCGCTGCAGGCACGACGATCTTCCTGGTGCCGATCCTGGTGTTCACCATCCTGCTTCGCAAGCAATTGCTGCGTGGCATCACCTTCGGCGCGGTGCGCAAATGATTGATGTGGGAATAAGAAACCGACGGTGCCACCGTTTCCCTTCTCCTCGTCCACGGCTACGGGATCGACACATTTGCGAACGCTTACCGTTTAGCGTTAGCGTGTATGACAAGCAGGCACATACATCTTCTCCCGCCGCGCCAGGTCGACCCCCACTCCGTCGAGCTTCGCTCGACACCTCTCCCCCGATCGACGGCGTAGAGGAAGGGTGCGAACTTAATTCAGCCAGACTCCCTTCCTCTCCCTCCGGAGGGGGGAGAGGTGGCGGTGCGAAGCAGCGGCGGAGTGGGGGAACCACCTGGCAACCGCCTCGCCCCGTGAACGGGAAGAAGGAAGGGAGTGGAGCATGACGCGTCCTGTTGCTCCCATAAGACCATCATGGCCGCGCGCGCTCCGCCGCGGGCTGATGGAAAACATCGCCACCGCGATCATCGCCATCGGCTTCCTGATGCTGTTTCAGCCCTTCGCGCTCTCGCTCTACACGTACTCCTTCGTCACCATGCTGGCCGGCACGGCGATGTTCATCATCGTCTCGAAGTTTCCGGAGTAGACGATGGCTGAAATCCGCGTTGAGCATCTGAGGAAGGCATTCGGCGATTTCGTCGCCGTGCAGGATTCCAACTTCGTCGTCGGGAATGGCGAGTTCTTCGTCATGCTGGGGCCGTCGGGTTGCGGCAAGACGACGACGTTGCGCATGATTGCCGGGCTCGAACTGCCGACCGGCGGCAAGATCCTGCTCGGCGGCGAGGACGTCACCATGCGACGTGCCCGCGAGCGCGACATCGCCTTCGTCTTTCAGCTGTTCGCGCTCTATCCGCACATGAATGTGCGTAAGAACATCGGCTTCCCGTTGCTGGCGCAAGGCATGCCCGGCATCGAAATCCGCCAGCGCGTCGAAGAGACGGCGAAGCTGTTGCGCATCGACCATCTGCTCAACAAATCGGTCTCCGGCCTTGCCGGCGGTGATCGCCAGCGCGTCGCGCTCGGCCGCGCCATCGTGCGGCGGCCAAAATGCTTCCTGATGGACGAGCCGCTCGGCACGCTCGACACCGAATTCCGCGATCTCATGGTCCATGAGCTGCGCGAACTGCACAACCGCATCCGCGCTACCACGGTCTACGTCACGCATGACCAGATGGAAGCGATGTCGATGGCCGACAAGATCGCGGTTATGAACCACGGCGTCATCGAACAGTTCGGCACCCCGCGCGAAATCTACGACCGGCCGGCTACCATGTTCGTCGCCGATTTCATCGGCTCGCCGCCGATGAATTTTCTCGGCTTCGGCGGCGGGCTTTCAAAGGGTGCCAGGGAGATAGTGGTGCAAGGTGCCAAGGTGGCGGTGCCGGAGGTGCGCGAGGACATAGCACCTAGCGACATGGCGCTCGGCATCCGACCGGAACACATCCGCTTCGACGACGCGTCGAAGCTGCGCGGCGCCATCTATGGCACCGAATATCTCGGCACCACGCAGATCGTTGCGGTGGAGACATCCGGCGGCATCATCAAGGCGCGGGTGCCGGCCGAAATCCGGCTCAATGCGGGCGACCATGTCGGCCTGGCGCTGAGCAGCGCACGGCTGTCGCTGTTCGAAAAGGGCTCCGGCCGCGCGGTGAGAACCGCAATCCATGACGCAACCGCGGAGGTCCGCCATGGCTGACGTGCACATCCAAGGCGTGACCAAAGCCTTTGGCGAGCATATCGCGGTGGACGCTCTCGATCTGCACGTCACCGATGGCGAATTCGTCGTGCTGCTCGGGCCGACCGGGGCCGGCAAGACGACGACGCTCCGGCTTATTGCCGGATTGGAACGGCCGGATACTGGCTCAATCCATATCGGCGGACGCGACGCAACAGCACTCTCGCCGGCCGAGCGCGACACCGCCTTCGTCTTCCAGCAATATTCGCTTTATCCGCATCTGTCGGTCTACGACAATCTGGCCTTTCCGCTGCGCTCGCCTGCGCGGCGGCTGGGCGAGGACGCGGTGCGCCGCCGCGTCGAAGAGGTGGCCAAGATGGTGCGTATCCACCACAAGCTGAACAACCGCTCCACCAAGCTTTCCGGCGGCGAGATGCAGCGCGTCGCCATCGGGCGCGCCCTGGTGCGCAAGCCCTCGATCTATCTGATGGACGAGCCGCTGTCGTCGCTCGATGCCAAGCTGCGCGCCGACCTCCGGCTCGAGCTGAAGCGCATCCAGGCCGAGCTCGGCGCCACCATGCTTTATGTCACGCATGACCAGATCGAGGCGATGACGATGGCCGATCGCATCGGCATTCTCGCCGATGGCGTGCTGGTGCAGATCGGCACGCCGCGGACGATCTATTCCGAGCCGGCAAACCTTCATGTCGCCGCAAGGCTCGGCCAGCCGGCAATCAATCTGTTGCCGACCGGCCTGCTGCCGGATGGCGACATGCCGGCGGGAACCAAAACGATCGGCGCGCGTACAGAACATCTGTCGATCGGCAAGGCATCGAATGGCCCCGCCGACGGCGTTGTTAACTGGGTCGAACATTTGGGCGACCAGAACCACCTGCATGTGACGGTGGGAAGCAGAAAGCTGGTGACGCTGACCGACCCCGACATCCAACTGGAAAAGGGCGACAGGGTGATTATCCGCTACCGGGCGCCGCTGTTCTTCGACCAGGCCGGCAACAGGATTGCAAACCGATGAGCGCTGAGACGCTGGACAAGACTGGGACGATGGACAAGGTTGACCTGAAGACGCTGATATCCGTCACCGCCAACACGATTGCCGCCCACGCGGACGAACTGACCGCGCTCGACCAGGCGATCGGCGATGGCGACCATGGCCTGAACATGAAGCGCGGCTTCGAGGCGGTGCGGGCGGAGGCCGAGGGGTTTGCTGCAAAGCCATTGCCGGAGGCGCTGAAGGCGATCGGCACCAAGCTGGTGATGACGGTGGGCGGGGCATCGGGACCGCTGTTCGGCACGCTGTTCATGGCGCTCGGCAAGGAGATTTCCGCAGAGCCGGATCGCGCCAATCTGGCTACGGCTTTCGGCAAGGCAATCGAGGCGGTGGCAGCGAGGGGCAAGTCGCAAGTCGGGCAAAAGACCATGCTCGACGTGCTGCAGCCGGTGCATGACGCCCTGCTGCAGGGAAAGACCGGGGCGGAAATCGCCGATGTCGCGGACAGTGCAGCCGATGCCACCGTGCCGATGAAGGCCTTGCGTGGGCGCGCGTCGTTCCTCGGCGATCGCTCGATCGGCCATATGGATGCCGGCGGGCGCTCGGTCGCGCTTCTGGTGCGGGCTGTCACTGAGACCATCGGGGAGCAAGCATGAGCAATGTCGGCATCGTCATCGTATCACACTCGCCGCTGGTCGCCGAAGGCACGGCGGACATGGTGCGCCAGATGGTTGGCGACGAAGTGCCGCTTGCATGGTGCGGCGGAAACGGCCATGGCGGGCTGGGGACCAATGTCGAGGCGATCATGAGCGCCATCGACAAAGCCTGGTCGGAGGCGGGTGTCGCCATACTTGTCGATCTCGGCGGCGCCGAGACCAACAGCGAGATGGCGGTCGAGATGATCGGCGAGCCGCGCGCGCAGAAGATCATCGTCTGCAATGCGCCGATCGTCGAGGGCGCGGTGATGGCGGCGACGGAAGCTTCCGGCGGCGCTTCGCTCAGGGAAGTGGTGGCGACGGCACACGAATTATCGCCATCGTGAATGAACAGGAATTTTGACTCAATGTCCGCATCCGCAGAAGCCACCGTCCTGATCACCCACGAGGTGGGCCTGCATGCGCGCCCTTCGGTGAAGTTCACCAAGCTCGCCAAGACATTTTCGGCCGATGTCGAAGTTGCGCTCGCCGCCAACGGACCTTGGTTCGATGCCAAGAGCATCGTCAAGGTGATGGCGGCCAAGGCGCCGAAAGGGACGGTTCTGCATATCCGAGCGAGGGGTGACGGCGCCGGCGAGGCGGTCGGCGCGCTGGCCGAGCTGGTGCGGCGCGATTTCGACGAGGGCGTGGACCATGCCCGAACCGCTTAGGCTGAAGGGGATTTCGGCCTCGGCCGGCTATGCCGAGGGGCCGCTGTTCAACCTCGATCCGGTTGCCGCGCGCTATGCCGGCAAGGCAACGGCTGCTGAAGAGAAGGCTGCGCTCGATACGGCAATCGGTATTGCGACAGGCAGGCTCACCGCGCTGATCGAAGCGAGTGAAGGCGATGCAGCCGACATTCTCGAATTCCAGATCGCCATGCTGGAGGACGATGCGCTGACCGGCCCGGCCTTTGCCGCGATTGCCGCCGGCCAGCCAGCCGATGCGGCATGGCGGCAGGCACTGGATGCCGAGATCGCAGGCTACGAAACGTCGGATCAGGATTACTTCCGCGCACGCGCGGCCGACATGCGCGACATCAGAGACCAGGTGCTGCGCGCGCTGACCGAGGACAGCGAGGCAGCTGCGCCGGCGGGAGCCATTTTCTATGGCGAGGACATCGCTCCGACGCGCTTTCTCGAAACCAACTGGAGTTCCGGCGGCGGCATCGCGCTGAAAGCCGGCAGTGCCGCCAGCCATGTCGCCATGCTGGCGCGCTCGCGCGGCGTGCCAATGATCGTGGGGCTTGGTGCTTCGCCGGCTCATCTTGCCGGCATCGCACTGCTCGACGCCGAGCATGGCGGCATCGTGCTTTCGCCATCGAAGGCCGAGATCGAAGCTTTCCGCCGGTCTTCGTCGTCGTTCACGGCCCGTCGCGACAAGGCACAGACCTATCTGGAGAGGCCGGCGGTGACAAAAGCCGGCACAGCGGTGCGCGTGCAGGTCAACATCGCCGATCCATCCGATGTCGACGGCATCGATATCTCGACCTGTGAGGGCATCGGGCTGATGCGCACCGAATTCCTGTTCGGCAAGACGCTGCCCGACGAGGAGACGCAATATTGCGCCTACCGCAAGGTGCTGGAATGGGCGGGCGAAAAGCCGGTGACCATCCGCACCGTCGATGCCGGCGGCGACAAGCCGGTGCCAGGCTTCACCGTGGACGAGGGCAATCCGTTTCTCGGCCTGCGCGGCATCAGGCTGTCGCTGGCGCGACCGGAGGTCTTTCGCGTGCAGATCCGGGCCCTGTTGCGCGCCGCCGTGCATGGCAATCTCAAGGTGATGTTCCCCATGATCGCCGTGGCGGACGAGTACGAACGTGCCGTCGCGCTATTTACGGAAGAACAGGCTGGTCTCGTGGCGCGCGGCGTCGCGCAAAAAATGCCGCCGCTCGGCATCATGGTCGAGGTGCCGTCGGTTGCGATCGCGCCGGAAGCGTTTGCCAACGTCGCCTTCTTCTCGATCGGCTCGAACGACCTGACCCAGTATGTGATGGCGGCGGCGCGTGACAATGCTTCCGTCGCCCATCTGAATTCCGTCCGGCATCCGGCCGTGCTCCGGCTGATCGCCTCGGTTGCCGCCTTCGGCCGCGCGCAAAAGATTCCGGTCAGCCTGTGCGGCGACGCCGGTGGCGATCCAGCGTCGATCCCGGCGCTGCTTGAGGCCGGCCTGCGCGACCTTTCCGTGGTTCCCGCCCAGCTCGCCATGGCCAAGGCGGCCATCGCGGACGTATCGATCTAGGCGCTGGCATGGCCGACAAGACACCTGAACCCGGCTCCGAAGAGGCGATCCGCGCTTACAAGACCATCCTGTCGCAGGTGATCGACCAGCGCCCGTCCGGCATGCGCCAGCGCCTCGCCGACGCGCTCGGCAAGCACCGCAGCTTCGTCACGCAGATTTCCAGCCCGGCCTATTCGATCCCGATCCCGTCAAAACATTTGCCGGCTATTTTCTCCGTCTGCCATTTCAGCCCGGCCGAACGCGACCATTTTCTTGCTGCCTACCACCAGGCGCATCCGGGAAAAATGTCGGTGGCGTCAGGCATGCGAAAGACGCGGCATGTCTCGCTGATCGTTCCCGATTTCGGTGACGACAAGCAGAACGCAGCACTCGACCGGGCAGTCAACGATTTCATCCAGAAGATCACCAGCATAGCCGGCAAGGGCGGGACATAGTCGCGCCGCGCCTGGCCATTTCGGGAGGACGGTCATGAAGAAATTTCTGAATTCGGTCGACACGGTGCTGACCGAAAGCCTCGATGGTTTCGTCGCCGCCCATGCCGACATCCTTGTGCTTGGCGACGAGCATAAATTCGTCCGCCGTAAGGTGCTCAAGCCGGGCAAGGTGGCGCTGATCTCCGGCGGTGGCTCTGGCCACGAGCCGCTGCATGGCGGGCTGGTCGGGCATGGCATGCTGGACGCCGCCTGCCCCGGCCAGGTGTTCACCTCGCCGACGCCGAACCAGATGCTGGCCGCGGTAGAGGCCGTCAACACCGGCGCCGGCTGTCTGTTCATCGTCAAGAACTACGAGGGCGATGTGATGAATTTCGATATGGCCGCCGAAATGTCGGAGGGCGTCGTGCAGATGGTGACCAATGACGATGTCGCCGTCGAGAACTCGTCCTACACGACCGGCCGGCGCGGCGTCGCCGGCACGCTGGTGGTCGAGAAGATCGTCGGCGCCGCGGCCGAGCAAGGCATGGCGCTGAAACCATTGAAGGCGCTTGGCGAACGCGTCAATGGCGCGACGCGCTCTATGGGCGTGGCGCTGACCAGTTGCACCGTGCCGGCGGCCGGCAAGCCGACCTTCGATATCGGCGACGGCGAGATGGAGTTCGGCGTCGGCATTCATGGTGAGCCCGGCCGCCGCCGCGACACGCTGAAGAGCGCCGATGCCATCGCCGAGGAGATCTGCCTGGCGATCCTGGGCGATCTCGGCGACCGGGCGAAAGGCCCGGCGCTGCTCTTCATCAACGGCTTCGGCGGCACGCCGCTGATGGAGCTTTACCTGATGTACAACAGTGCCCGAAATATCTTCGAGAATAACGGTGTGACGGTCACCCGCTCGCTGGTCGGGTCCTATGTGACATCGCTCGACATGGCCGGCTGCTCGATCACGCTGACCATGCTCGACGACGAGACGACCGCCTTGTGGGACGCACCGGTGCATACGGCGGCACTGCGCTGGGGGATGTAGCGCGGCCAAACACGGCGCTGCCGCTTACCATCAAAAAGCAAGCCCGCTTCGATCTGCGAAGCGGGACTTTGCAAAGACGCCCCCAAAAATAATCGGTGACAACGCTGTCATGCGCCACGCCGAGCATTGTCAGACTAGTTTGGTGGATTTAGGCACAATGTTGCTTTCCTTACCTTTGGTAAGGTAAGGAATCCGGCGGGTTTTGGGAGGCGGAACATGCGTTACAATTGGGATCGGGCTCCGACGGGGTTCGAACGTCACCGAAAGGCGCTCGCTGCCGCTTTGCTGATCGCTGGTGGGGTCGGACTCGTGCTTGCGGCGCTGCCGCTCTAGAACCAGTCCGAGAGGCGCAGTCGAGATCCCGCCGAGATGCCTGGGCGCGAGCGGCTTTCAAGGCACCTCGCCGGTCACGGCGATAAAGCGGCGGTCCCGTCCTTCAAATCCCTGACTGAAGCGTTGCACGAGCACGGCTAGCACTGCCGATTTGCCATCCGGGGTGAACGCATAGGATTCCGACAGGCTGTAGGAAGTCGGACAATTCCTCGAGCCGGGCACGGCTTTGTCCTCATGCAGCAGCTTGAACGGCTTGCCATCCTGTCCCTGCAGCGTCAGGCGGAAACCGAGCGCCTTGCCGGCCGTGGCGCCTTGCTGCGTCTCATCGAAACTTGACGAGCAATCCGTCGTGCTCCCGGCTAGGGTCTGGTCGAGCTGGATGGTCGAGATGCCAAGCTCGTCATAGCTCGGCGAAAGCCATTTCTGCGAAACCTGCTCCAGGCGCGCAATGTCTTGGTAACCGATCATGTCGTCGGGAAAGGTGAATTTGTCCACGGCCGTCCGTTCGCCGCGCGGCGCGATGGCATATCGGGCGAGCAGAGGTGCCGCCTGCGCGGCTGCCTGTGCCCTCGCCTGCTCCACCGTCAGGGTCGAATCCTCGGTCTCATCGACGATGCGGATGGGCTTGCCGCCGACGAACTCGTCGGTGCGTGTGTCGATGATGTCGATCTCCGACCAGCCCGAATCCGAAACACCGGCATCGAGCGTGCCGTATTGCTCGAAGGCGAAATAGTTGCCGTCCGGCGAAAAGCCGATAATGCGCCTCGCCGCCGCATCGCCGGCCTGAGCGGCGGAAGCGACCGTCAACAGCACAACCGCCAACACGGCAACCTCGCATCGCGACTTCATTGCGCCTTGCCCCCCATTATGACCCTAGACCATCATGCCGCGTTTTGCGGCCAAGGCGAGGTCGCCAAAAGACGAAATTGCACATGCTTGCAAAAACAGCATACGCTATTTCAAAGACAGCAAACATTCCTGGGGAGGAAGCTGGATGGCGTCACGCTACCACGAGGTCTATGACAGCTGGAAACGCGATCCGGAGAAATTCTGGGCGGATGCGGCCAAAGCCATCGACTGGTTCTCACCCTACGACAACGTGTTCGATCCGAATGCCGGCGTCTACGGGCGCTGGTTTGGCGGCGCCTCCTGCAACACCTGCTTCAACGCCGTTGACCGTCACGTGACGGGTGGCCGCGCCGATCAGATCGCGCTGATCCATGACAGCGCGATTTCAGGCACGATCAAGAAATTCACCTATGCCGAACTGAAGCGCGAGGTGGTCGCGCTGACTTCGGTGCTGAAGAACCGCGGCGTCCAGAAAGGCGATCGCGTCATCATCTACATGCCGATGGTTCCGGAAGCGGCCTTCGCCATGCTTGCCTGCGCCCGGATCGGCGCCGTGCATTCGGTCGTCTTCGGCGGCTTTGCCTCGCACGAGCTCGCCACGCGCATCGACGACGCCAAGCCGAAGCTGATCATCTCCGCCTCTTGCGGCCTGGAGCCTGGGCGCGTCGTCGCCTACAAGCCGCTGCTCGACAAGGCGATCGAGACGTCGCGGCACAAGCCCGACGCCTGCCTCATCCTGCAGCGCGACCAGCTGCGCTGCGAGCTCAGGGAAAACCATGACATCGACTATGCCGACGCCGTCGCCCGCGAGCGGGCCGCGGGCGCCAATGTCGACTGCGTTCCAGTGCTCGCCACCGACCCGCTCTACATCATCTACACGTCCGGAACGACCGGCCAGCCCAAGGGCATCGTGCGCGACAATGGCGGCCACATGGTTGCGCTGAAATGGTCGATGGAGAACGAGTTCGGCGTCAAGCCGGGAGAGGTGTTCTGGGCGGCTTCCGACGTCGGCTGGGTGGTCGGCCATTCCTATATCGTCTACGGCCCGCTGCTGCATGGCTGCACGACCGTCATGTTCGAGGGCAAGCCGGTCGGCACGCCCGACGCCGGCACATATTGGCGGGTGATAGCGGAGCATGGGGTGGTGGCGCTGTTCACCGCGCCGACCGCCTTCCGCGCCATCAAGGGACAGGATCCCAAGGGCGAATTCGTCCCGAAATACGACCTCTCGAAATTCCGCACGCTGTTCCTCGCCGGCGAGCGCGCCGATCCGGAAACCATCAAATGGGCGGAGCAGAAGTTGCACGTGCCGGTGATCGATCATTGGTGGCAGACCGAGACCGGCTCGCCGATGACGATCAACCCGGCCGGATTGGGCCTGCTGCCGGTGAAATACGGCTCGCCCGGCGTGCCGATGCCCGGCTATGACATCCGCGTGCTCGATGAGGGAGGTCATGAGGTCGAGCGCGGCACGCTGGGCAATGTCGTGGTCAAGCTGCCGCTCCCGGCCGGCTGCCTGCCGACGCTGTGGAATGCCGATGACCGGTTTCGCCAAGCCTATCTCGACGAATTCCCCGGCTTCTACAAGACGGCGGATGCCGGCATGATGGACGAGGATGGCTATTTGTTCGTCATGGCCCGAACCGACGACATCATCAATGTCGCCGGCCACCGGCTGTCGACCGGCGCCATGGAGGAGGTGCTGGCCGCGCATCCGGACGTTGCCGAATGCGCCGTCATCGGCATCGCCGATCAGATGAAGGGCCAGGTTCCGCTCGGCTTCGTCGTGCTGAATGCGGGTGTCGACCGCGATACCGGCACTATCGAGACCGAGGTGGTCACCCTGGTGCGCGAGCGCATCGGCCCGGTCGCCGCCTTCAAGACGGTGGTGACGATCAAGCGCCTGCCAAAGACGCGCTCCGGCAAAATCCTGCGCGGCACCATGCAAAAGATTGCCGACAAGGAAGAATGGACTATGCCGGCGACCATCGACGATCCGGTCATTCTCGACGAAATCACCGCAGTGCTGAAGGGACGCGGGATCGGCCTGTAAAGACATCTGGCCATCGACAGCGCGCCGGTAGCCAATTGGCTATTGTGCAATGCAGCAAATCGCCATACAGTTTTGCCGGGGCGCCCACCGACGATACGGCATGGCTCAGCAAAAAACCACATTTGGCGGCGTCGACATTCTTCGATTTCTCGCCGCCGTCCTCGTGATGTTCTACCACTACGGTTACTGGGTGTGGGCCTTTCCCGCCGGCGTTTCGGCACGGGCCACCGGCGGCATCCCGCCGCATCCGGAACTGGAGATGCTCGGCTCCGGATGGGTCGGCGTACAGGTGTTTTTCGTCATCAGCGGCTTCGTCATCGCCTTCAGCGCCGAAAACTCAACCCCCTTGCGGTTTTTCGAGGCAAGGGTGAAGCGGCTGGCGCCGGCGGTCTGGATCTGCGCGCCGGTCACTGCGGCGGTGCTGCTCCTCGTCGGCCTCAGCTGGCCGACGGATGCCGTGAACCGGCTCGTTCGCACGGCATTGTTCGTTCCCTACTCCCCCTGGGTCGACAGCGTCTATTGGACGCTCGGCATCGAGATTGCCTTTTACGCCGTCGTCTGGACCTTGCTGTGGCTGGGCCGCTTCCATCTGATGGAGGTCGTGGCCATTGTGATCGGCATGGTCAGCACGCTCTTCTGGTGCCTGTATTATCCGCTCGACTGGTCGGCCTTTGCCGAGACGCGTTGGCTCGCCCTGCTGCTGGTGCATCATGGGTGCTTCTTTGCGACGGGCGTCATGATCTGGCTGATGCGCTTCAAGGCGGTGACGCCTTTCCGTCTTGTCCTCTGCGCGCTGTTTCTCGTCGGCTGCGTCCTCCAGATCGCCAGTTCGGTCGATGTTCACACCGTGAAGGTCGAAGAGCAGATGCCATACGCGCCACCGATCGTCTTCTTCCTCGTTGCCATCGCCCTGATGGCATGGTCGTTGCGGCTCGACCTCTCCTGGCGCGGCTGGCGCCGGATCGGCCTGATGACCTACCCTCTCTATCTGATCCACGATGTCGTCGGCGCTGCCATTCTCGGCGCCCTGATGCGTGCGGGAGTGCCATATCTGCTTTCGGTGGTCATCGTCGGGGCGACCATGGTCGCCGCGAGCTGGCTGATTGCGATCGAGGCCGAACCGCGAGTCCGGCTTCTGCTCGACCACCCCATCTCCCGCTATCGTCTCAAGGCGGCGTAACCGCCGGCGTGTCACGCCGGTTCGTGGCTGCAAACGTGCTGCTGTGGAATGTGCGGCGCGAAGCATGGTGCCCACGCTCTTTGCAAGTGATGAGCCCTCTTTCCTACGTGTCGACCGGTCGCGGCGCGGTCAAGCGAGGCGATCGACCCACGCATAGGACATCATTCCCGTCGACACTGTCGCTTCATGCCCAGCCGCCGATCATTGCCTTGCTCGAGGGCATCCGTGTTCGCTCACGCCGCATCAGCCAGCATCGGCCTCGCCGCACAGGACGACGATCCGCTCAACATCCATTCCTATACGGGCCTCAGGTATTTGCCTTCGTCCGCGCTTCCGATTTTTCCAGATAGTAGCTCGAATACCTGTCGAAAAATTTCTCCGAGCCGCCGATCGATCCATACTTCGCCAGCTTCTTCAGATCGACCTTGTTCAACACCACGCCGACGATCTTGTTGGCGATGTAGGATTCCGAACTCAGTATGGATTGCACCATCGCGCGCGGCGTGCGCCCCCACTCGGTCACGAGCACGAAGCCGTCGGCAAGCGGAGCAAAGGCCTTGGCATCGACCACGGGGCCGAGCGGCGGCAGATCGACGACGATGTACTCGAAGGTTTCCTTGGCGTTGTCGATGAAACGTCGCATCCCGGCCGACGACAGAAGCTCGCTTGTGTGGGAGAAATGACCGCGCGGGACGGCCGGGACGATCGCCAGCTTGGTCTGTCGGTCGATCTTGCCGACGGACTGCCAGGTCTGCCCGCTCACCACCGCTTCCATCAGGCCTTGCTCGGCCTCCATGCCAAGGCTGCGGCTGAGGCCGGGGTTGCGCAGGTCGCCGTCCACCAGCAGCGTTTTGGAGCCGTTGGCGGCAAGCAGTCCGGCCAGATTCGCCGCCACGGTCGATTTGCCCTCGCCGGGAAGGACCGAGATCACGCCGATGACCCGGCTGCCTTGCCCTTCCAATACGACGTCGAAGGCAATCTTGGCGCTGCGGAGCGTTTCGGAAAACATCGATGCCGGGGCGTCGATGCTGACCCGCATGCGCGCGCGTCTTTCGGCGGCCGACGGTGATTGGGCGGTTTTGACATCCGCCTGACCGTCATCGTTCTTGGCGACCTTGCTGCCAATGACTGGCAGGTAGCCGAGGAATTTGAGGCCGACGCGATCGCGAACGTCCTCACCGGTCCTGAAGAACCGTTCCCTGAATTCGTTCAGGCCACCGACCCCGGCCCCCATCATCAGGCCAAGCACAAGCGAAAGTCCCAGCACGATGGACGTGCGCGGCGTTGCCGCCGACTGCGGCAGCGTCGCGTCTGAGATGACGCGGATCTTGCCGACCGGGAAGGATTGCTGCTGGGAGGCTTCCTCGTAGCGGCCAAGGAATGTCTGATAAAGTGTCGAGAGCGCCGTTGCCTTCTGCTCCAGCTCGCGCAGCTGGACCTGCGTCTGGTTGTCGATGGAACTCTTGCCGGCCGCTAACGCGACATTTGCGCGGAGCGCCGTCTCGCGCGCGAGAGCGACTTCGTATTCGTTGCGATAGCTTTCGGTCAGTTGCTTCAGCTCGCCGAAAATCTGCGCCGATATGTCGACCTTTTCCTTGGCCAGCGCGACCGCCTGGGGATGCTCGGCGCCGAAATTGGCTTCGATATCCTGCTGCCGCTTGGCGACAGTGAGATAGCGGGTCTTGAGCGTCGAAATGACCGAGCTGCTCGGCTGGTCGGCGGATATGGCGGCATCCCTGAATGCGTTGTCCGAACCGCTTTCGACGATCGACTTGTACTGCTGATAGCGGGCGCTGGCGCGCGCGGTATCGGCCTGCGCTTCAATGAGCTGCTCATTGAGGTCGGACAGTTGCTTGTCGCTGATCAACTGGCCATTGTTATTGACGGCCAATCCATGTTCGGCCCTGAACTTCTCGACCGCGAGCGCCGCTCCTTGGGAACTTTCGCGAAGCTCCGTCAGCCGGCCTTGCAGCCAGACCGCCGCTCGCTCGGTCGCATCGAAGCTCGCATCGAGCTGATCGGCGAGATAGGCGTCGGCATAGGCTTTGGTGATCGCCGTCGCGAGCGCAGGATCCGTCGCCTGATAGGCTATGGAGATCACATAGCTTCGACCGATTCGCTCGGCTTGCACCTCGTTCTGCAGTTTGAGGATTGCGTAATCGCGGCGTGACGAGGCGATCATCGCCTCACGCGTCGGCGCATCAAGCTGGGTAACGTCGGTGGTGCCCACCACGGCGGGGTTGGGACGGAAGTACCGGATCACGCCGCGCACAAAACCGGCGGCCTTCGACGCTGCCGACGTCGGCGGGTACAAGAAAGCGTCGTTCTGATCGAGCTTCTGCTTGTCGACGACCACCGCCGCCAGCCTCGCCGAGTGGAGAATTTCGATCTGGCTCAGAATGGCGGAATCGGTCTGCATGCTGACCGACGCCGCCGAGACCTCGTCGACGACCTTGTTCAAGCCTTCGTCGATCAGCACGCGGCTCGTTGCCATGTAGGTGGGAGGCGTGGTCTGCAGATAGAGCACGCCCAGAAAAAGACCGATGGCGGCACATACCGCGACCACCTTTGCCTGCCTTGCTGCCATGCTGAGCAGGCGCTCGACATCGATGAAGTCTTCGGCGGTTACGGCGTCTGAACTCGGCAATGGCTTCCTCTTGTCGAGAGGAAAATTGGCATAATTCATCTTCGGTCCAATTCTAGTTTGCATCTAGAGCGGCGGTCCCTCAAGTCGAACTGTGCCGCCGCTCTATCTCTTGTTTGAGCACCGGATTTTTCCAAAACCAGTCTCCAGTTTTGGGTCCGATGCTCTAGTTTGCAGGCGCTAGAGCAAGATCGGGGGCATCAGCATAAGTGCAACGCAAGCTTCATGCCGGACACCGCGAAAACCCGGGCGGCCAAACATATCGGCGTGTCTTGCGTCACCATTCATACGCTAATGCTCCCCAAAAATGGGCTTTATGCGGCTTCCACCCGGCGCTCATGCGACCGGACGAACTCCTGAAGCATCTCGAAGATCGGCCCCTTCATGTCGTCACGCGCCAGCGCGAAGGCGACATTGGCCTGGATGAACCCTTCTTTCGAGCCGCAGTCGAACATCCGGCCATTGAAGGGCTGGGCGAAGAAAGCCTGCTTCTGCGCAAGGCGGACCATGGCGTCGGTCAACTGGATTTCGTTGCCGGCGCCGCGCTGCTGATTGCCGAGCAACGCGAATATCTCAGGCTGCAGGATATAGCGGCCGTTGATGTAGTAGTTCGACGGCGCATTCGCCGGAGCCGGCTTTTCGACCATGGCGGTCACCTCGAAGCCCGAGCCGACATCCGCGCCGCAGCCGACGATGCCGTATTTGCTGGTTTCAGTCGGATCGCAGCGCTCGACGGCGATGACGTTTCCGCCGGTCTGCGCATAGAGATCGGCAATTTCGGCGAGACATCCGCGCCCGCCGAAGGACACCATGTCCGGCAACAGCAATGCGAACGGCTCATCGCCGATGACCTCCCGGGCGCACCATACCGCATGGCCGAGACCTTGCGGCGACTGCTGCCGGATGAAGCTCGTCGCACCGGCCACGGGAAGCAGGCTTTCCAGCGCCTGAAGCTGCGCCGTCTTGCCGGTCTGCTCCAAAGTCCCGATCAATTCGGGATGCAGGTCGAAATAATCCTCGATGACCGCCTTGTTGCGGCCCGTCACGAAGACAATGTGCTCGATGCCGGCTTCGAACGCCTCATCCACCGCATATTGCACGACAGGCCTGTCGACGACCGGCAGCATTTCCTTCGGCATCGATTTGGTCGCCGGCAGGAATCGCGTTCCAAGCCCCGCTACCGGTATGACTGCCTTCCTGACTTTCTTCATCGCATATTCCTTCTGAGGAGATCGACTTCAACCTGTCGCAGGCCGCGAAACTGTTTTTCACCTGCCTGCACCTTTCACCTCCCCCGCACCCACGGCAAATTGCGCCGCCACCCTTCGCAGCCGGACGGCGATCGGCATGCCCATATGCCGAACCGCCGCCGGATCGCTGAGCGCCGTCCACACCGCCTTGAGCGGGGACCGCGCCTTGATGTGCTGGACCAGCGACAGGAACGACGCCGCCTTGCGCAAGCTGCGCGTGCGCCTCGCGAAAGCGGCCTCGGCCTTTGCGTCCATCGAATGAGTCCTGGCGAAAACGAGATCGGCCTTGCGCATCGCCTCGACGTGATGAAGTTCGAGCACGCGGGAAATGGAGCCGGTGCGGATATGGTAGACATAGCCCGTCGTCGGCTCGACGACGCATTTGCCGCCCTTGGCCAGAGCACTGGCCAGCAGGATGTAATCTTCGCCGATGATCAGGCCTTCGTCATAGCGAAGCCCGTTTTCGTTCAAGAAACGTCGCTGGAAGATCGGCTTGAGATAGCCGAGATTGAATCTCGATTCGAAGACCACATTGCCGGCGATAAAGTCCGCCAGCGAGATTTCACTCAAGCCCTCCAGATAGTCGGCAGGGAACATCGTCTCTTCGGCAACGCCGTCCTCGCGAACGACCTGGAGATTGTCGACCGCGATCTCGGCGCCCGCTTTCTCCGCGCGGTCAATCATGGTGCAGATTCGCCCGGGATAGACCGCGTCGTCGGAATCGAGGACCGCGACCCATCTGCCGCGGGCAAGCTCAAGGCCGGCATTCCTGGCGCCGCCGGGACCACGGTTTTGCTCAAGTGCGACAACACGCACGATGTCTTCTGGGTAGGATCGCGCCAGATCGAGCGTCCGATCGCCCGACTGGTCGTCGACGACGATGATTTCGACGCTGACATCACGCTGGGCGATGGCGCTGGCGATCGCCCGCTCGATGGTCAGCTCCGCATTGTAGGCGGCAATGATAAAGGTGACGTCAGGCTGCACGCTTGCCCCCTTCCTGCGGCGAGGGCAGGCCATACTGGCGGATTTCACGCACACCGACGAGCCCGCTGACGACGCCGACATGCATGATGCCGCGAAGCACGCTGCGGTTCCTGCGCACGGGATTGATAGCGACCGGGATTGCCGATGCGAAACAAAAGACCGCCTTTGCCGAGGCGAGGCCGACTTGCCTGACCAATGCGAGGCCACTCGCGTTGCGTCCGAGGAGATGCCCATGCGTCTGCCCGACGCGGAACCGGCGGCGGCGGAGCCAGTCGAATGCGGCTCTGGCGCGCGGCACCACTTCGTCGACCCAGGCCTGCGGCGAAAAAGCGATGCGGCCGCCGGCTTTGACCATATGGTCGAAGAACTCGGTGTCCTCGCCGCCGGTCTGGCCACGCGCGAGGCTGAACCGCCGACCGCGGAGGCTGTCGGCGCCCATCCTGAGCAGAACATTGCAGGTGTAGCCGGTGCGGATTTCGCCGCGCACCCAGACGGGCAAGGTGGAGTGGAAATCGCCGCGACGCATCCAGTCGGGCGCGTCTGGCCGATAGCGCGCCCGCACCGGTCCGAGCACGGCGGCGGCGCCACTCGCTTCCGCCGTCGCAACCAGTTCGGCGAGCCATTTGGAAGATGCCGTTTCGTCGTCGTCGAGAAAGGCGACGAAATCCGACGTGCTGGCGTCAAGGCAGGCGTTGCGGGCGATCGAGATGTTGCGCGCCGGACAATGACGATAGCTGATCGGCAGCTTCAACGTCTCCGCCAGCGTCGCCACCAGCAGTTCGGCCGTCGGGCCGTCATCATTGTCGGCGACGATGACGCGGATGTCGAACCCCGAAGGCACATCCAGAGCGGCAATGGAGCGGAGCGTGTCGGCAAGCTCCGGCCGCCGAAACGTGCAGACGCAGATATCTATGCTGCGGTTTTTTTCGGCCGCACCCATCACGCTACCCTCCTACGCTGCGATCGCGGTCCAAGCAGTTGCAGCCAGAAGCCTACGGACCAGCCGAAATGCATGACCATCGCCGAAATCCCGGCAAGCGCACTGTCCGGATTGCGCTGGCTGATGGCGGTCCATACGCCATAGCCGAGGCAAACCGACGCCCACACCAGAAGCGGCACGACCGCCAGCCAATGCACGAAGAAAAAGGCAGAGAGAAGGACGACGGGGAACACCAGCAGCGGCACCATCTGCCGGACCTTCGGTATCATGCGGTGCTTGAGAACGTTCTTTGCCCGGCCGCGGCCATAGCCGAGATACTGGAAATAGAGGCCGGCGAGCGACGACCGCGGGTAATAGATCATTTGCGTCTTGCCGCTCATCCAGATCCGGTAGCCGGCCTGGCGCAGCCGGTAGTCGAGCTCCGCATCCTCGTTGTGGCTGAACGTCTCGTCATAGCCGCCGACAGCCTTGAAGGCCGATATCCGCATCAGCGCATGGTGACCGTGATCCACCCACTCTCCCACCGAGAGATGCCGGTGCTTGGAGCCGCCCGTGCCGAGCTTGGAATTCTGTGCAGCCGCCACCGCTTTCTGCACCGTGCCGCTGCCGCTGGTCAGCATGGAGACGACGACCGAATCCGCGCCGGTGGCCAGCGCCTCCTCGACCAGCCGATCGCAATAGTCCAGGGGATAGCCGCCATGCGCATCGATGCGAATGAGATACTCCGCTCCTTCTCCGTAACTGGCAACGGCGAGATTGATCGCCGCGCTCTGCAGCCGCTTTTCATTGTGAAGAAGGATGATCCGCGGATCCTTCCCGGCGATCTCCTCGACGATCGCCCTTGTGGCGTCCGTGCTGCCGCCATCGGCAACGACGATCCGGGCACCGAGCCTCTCGGCCGCTGGTCGAAGCTGATCAACAAGCGCGCCGATGTGAGCCGCTTCGTTCAGGCACGGAATCACGATCAGGCTGGGCGCAAGCATTTCGGTTTGCGTCATTGGCCCGTGTCCATCTTTAGCCATCCTAAGCCAGTGCCTCGGCGGCATATGGACCGGGCACGGCCGTCAACCCGCGAAGCTTCTCGACGAGCGCTCGGCAATCGCTGCGATCATGGCTCCAGGTTCGCGGATTGCGGGCAAGAACACACGCCCGCAATTTCCCGAAACGATGCTGCTCCATATCGCCCAAGGCGGCTTCGAGCGCCTCAGGCGTGGCTTTAGGCAAAAGAACGCCGATACCCTGTCGGTCGAGAAACCGGCCGGTTTCGGTGTTGCCCATCGAGATCGGCACCGCGCCGAAGCGGCAGCCCTCATAGAGGCGGTTGGGCAGCAGCCATTCGGAATTCAGCCCCTGCTCGAAAAAGTCGATGGCCCAGGAAAAATGAACCTCGCGGTAGATCGTCGCCATGTCCTCGGGGTTCCGATAGGGCCCGCCAAACGAGAGCCAGGGCTCGGATTCGACGAAACCGTGAAAATCCGGAAATTCGGAAAGCGCCGGACGGCCTCTGAGGATGATTTCGAAGCGCCCCTCGAGCCGTCGGGAAAATTCGGCCAGAAGCTCCAGGGAGCGGCGGCACCGGAGTGCGCCGAACCAGCCGATCCGCCAAGGCGGAGCGACGGGATCCTCCACCACCGTGCGATCATCCAGCAAAACCGCGGCAGGCTCGAAATATTTGTTTTCGAGCAGTTCGACCGGCGCGGCAATCTGGCCGAACGGCTTGAAATAGTTGGCGATGAAGGCGGGCGAACTGGTCACCAGCAGCTTTACATCCCTGGCCAGATAGCGTTCCGCGCCGCGCATCGCCTTGCCCAGAAAGTCGTCGCGAAGCACCAGGCGATGGATATCGAGACACTCATAGACAATCGGCACCGTTGCCTGGAACGCCGATCTGGCACGGCGGGCAAGCGCCAGCATTTCCAGATTGCGCGCGATGATGAGGTCGGGTCTTGGCATCGAACCGAGTTTCGAGACGATCGAGACCGCCGCCTTTGTGACCGCTGCCAGGCGCTGGCCGAATCGGCCGTCGCGCGTCGCGCCAAGATCGATCGGCTGCAAGCCCTCGACGTCGGCGATTGGGCTTGCTGTCCGACGGAAGCCCGCCAGTGTGACCTGGGCGCCGCCTGCCTTGAGCATTATGATCCGCCGGCGCACTGCCGGGTCGGAGACGTCGTGTACCAAGTACAAGACATGCAGCATGAAAATTCGACCGCTGTTGGCCCGCCCGCAAGAATCCTAGTACAGCTCGTGCTGCATCGCAACATTTTTGGTGCAGCGTAGCAAAAATCCACGTTTTTTGTTGCGCTGCAAAATTATTGCCGTAGTTTGATGGTGGCATCGGGCGCGGGTCGGGACGTCGGACCGGCACAAAAATCAGGGACCCTGAATTTGCAAGCCAATGCATTCGACCCGCCAGAGGGCTCTCTCCGCAGATCAGTCGGACGCGGCGCTATCATCACGGCTTTGGCGCAATCGGTGCGGGTTGCGACGCAGATCGTCTCCGTCATCGTGCTGTCGCGCCTGCTGTCGCCGCAGGACTTCGGTGTGGTGGCGATGTGCGCACCGGTGCTTGCCTTCATCGCGCTGTTCCAGGATTTCGGCCTGACCCAGGCCACGATCCAGAAAAGCGGGATAAGGCATGAGGAGATCAACTACCTCTTCTGGGTCAATGTCGCGGTCAGCACGTTGCTCGCTTGCGTGCTTGCCGGCTCGGCGCCGCTGGTCGCCGCTTTCTACGGCGAGCCGCGGGTGGCCGGTCTGGTGGCAGCGCTTGGGCTGCAGATCATAGCGTATGGGCTGGGCGCCCAGCATCTGGCGCTGCTGACACGCCGCATGCAGTTCGGCCGCCTGGCCATCATCGACGTCGCAAGTGCCGTCGCCGGCCTCGTCGTATCGATCGCCTGGACTTTCATCGACCGTTCCTACTGGGCACTTTTTGCCGGCACGCTGACAACAGCCGTGCTGCCCACACTTTGCTTCTGGGCAAACTCGCGATGGCGCCCCAGCCTGCCGCGCAAGGTCGATGGCATCAGCGACCTGATCAATTTCGGCGCCGGCATCACCGGGTTCAATTTCACCAATTTCTTTGCCCGCAATCTCGACAATGTGCTGATCGGAAAATATTGGGGCGAAGCGCAGCTTGGGCTTTATGACCGGGCCTACAAGCTGCTTCTGTTTCCGTTGAGCCAGATCACCAATCCGCTGTCGAAGGTCATGGTGCCGGCTCTTTCCAGGCTGAAGGACGAGCCGGACCGCTACCGCAGCGCCTATCTTCGCGTCATGCCGCTGATCTTGCTGGTTGCACTTCCCGGTGTCGCCTTCGCCACCGCCATGTCCGACCTGCTGATACCGTTTGTGCTCGGCGAGCAGTGGCGGCAGAGTTCCAACATCTTCCTGGCGCTCGGTTTTGCCGGGCTGCTGCAGCCGCTCAACAACCCGGCGGGTTGGCTTTTCATCAGCCAGGGTCGCTCGGGCGATTTCATGCGCTGGGGCATCATAGCGGCCGTGACGTCGGTGCTGGCCTTCCTGGTCGGCCTGCCTTATGGCGCGTTGGGGGTGGCGATCGCCTATGCGATCAGCGAGTATCTCAAAACACCTTTCCTGTGGCTGTATATCGGCAAGACCGGGCCGCTGCGGGCAAGCCACATGCTTCGCGCGGCAACGCCCTTCGTGCTTGGCGCGCATCTGGCGCTTGCCGCGATCTGGTTTGCCAAGCCGCTGCTGCCGCAACAGCACATCGTCGCCATGGCGAGCGCGGTTGTGCTGTCCTACATGATCACCATCGTGACCGCGCTGGCGTTTGCGTCCGGCCGCGAAGCATTGCGGGAGGCTCTGAAACTCCTGCCGGCACGGGCGCCCGCGGCAGCACCAAGCGAGGCGAAGTAACTTGCACGGACATCCATACGAGAAGCAGGTCTGATCCCATGCACTACCGATCGATCTCCGACATGAACGATGCGATTGTCAGGAACCTTCACCGGTTGCCGCGCGACATCGACCTGGTGGTCGGCGTTCCCCGAAGCGGGATTCTCGCCGCCACACTGCTCAGCCTGACGGCGAACATCCCGATGACCGATCTGGACAGCTTCCTGGCCGGAAAGATCTATACTTCGGGGGTCACCAAACGCCGCGCCGCGCTCGACCGGCAGGCCTCCGACATGCGCAAGGTTCTGGTGATCGACGACAGCGTCAGCGGCGGTGCCGCGATGCGCGAGGCGCGCAGCCGGGTAGAGGCCGCCGGCATCAAGGCGGACTTCATCTTTGCCGCGGTGTTCGGCCTGCTGCCTCAGCACGAGGAAACTGACGTCGTCCTGGAAGTCGTGCCGCATCCAAGGATGTTCCAATGGAACTTCATGCACCACAAATTCCTCGCGCAATGCTGCGTCGACATTGACGGCGTGCTCTGCCTGGACCCGACCGAAGCCGAAAACGACGACGGCCCGGCCTATGAGAAATTCCTGAGCGAAGCACTGCCTCTGTTTGGCCCGACCCGCAAGATCGGCTGGCTCGTCACCAGCCGGCTCGAGAAATACCGCGCGCTTACCGAAGCATGGCTCGCAAAGCATGGCATCGCATACGACAGACTGATCATGCTTGACCTGCCGAGCAAGGCGGAACGGCAACGGCTTGGCGTGCATGGCAGTTTCAAAGCCGATTTCTACCGCAAATCCGACGCCATCCTGTTCATCGAGAGCGAGCACCAGCAGGCCCTCAAGATCGCCAAGCTTTCCGGCAAACCGGTGCTGTGCGTCGAAACGCATCTGGTAACTTATCCCGATACGCTGTCGCTTCCGGCACTAGGACAGACGGCACGCAACCTTCCCAGCAGATTGCGGGGGATCAGTTCGCCTGACGGGCGCAAGACGGCAATCAAGACCGTGGCGCGCACACTGCTCGGCGAACGCGGCTACGAGACGCTCAAGAGCCGGATCAAAAGACCTGCTTGAATCCGATTCAGAACTTAGAGCGGTTCAGCTTTGATAGAATCGCTGACCCGCTCTAAGCATTTGTTTTTACGCAATTCCGAACGGAAAACCGCTACGCACTTTTCCTGGAATTGCTCTAGGCGGCCTGTCGCGAAGGCTGCCGTGCCGCCCTGTCGAGCATCGAGAAGAAGGTCGCGAACTGACCAGCCGGATCGAGTTCCGGTCGCTCGGAGAATGCACGTGCCGCCGTTGAAAGCCGCCCATATTCCTGGCTGTCGGTCCACAGACGCCTGACCACTGCCACCCAATCGGCGAGCGGGGCGTCGTAATCCAGCACCACGCCACCGGAGCCGATCGCTTCGGGCAGGCCGCCACGACGCGAGCCTACGACGGGAATGCCGCTGCAATGGGCTTCCGACGCCACCCGGCCCCAGGCCTCTTCCCACTTGCTGGGGGCGAGCAGGATTTTCGTGCGGCCATAAACGGTTTTCATTTCGCTGGTCCGGCTCTCCAGCGTGACGTTGCCGAGCGGCGCAATCGTCTGCTCGATCCGGGCCCGATGATCGTCGTCAAGCTTCCAGCTTTCAACGAATAGGAACGGGATTTCGGAGCAGGCGGCGGCAATGCGCACCGCAAGCTCGAAGCCTTTTTCCTCATATGGATTGATCAGCGTGACAAATTCGCCTGTCGTCGGCGTGCTGTAGAGGGCGGGATTGATGGTCGGCGGTATAACCGTCGAATCGATATCGAATTTTGCCTTGTAGGTGCGCGCCGTGAATTCGGAATTGGCGATGTAAAGCGCCGAATGCAGCTCGCGCAGATCGCCGCCCAATTCGTGGAACTCGACGTTTCTGAGATAGACGACCAGCGGCACGCCTTCCGCCTGCAGCGCCTTGCCGATCGGAACCGACTTGTGGCACTGGACCACGGCGACATCCGGCCTCAGCTTTTCGACGGCAAAACCCGCCGCCTCCCAGGGAAACCAGGCCCGCACGACCGGATAGCCCGGATAGCTGTCGATGACCGCGCGCTGTCTCAGAAGCTTCATCTTGGCGCGCGCCTTGTAGCCGAAAACGCCTTGGCCAAACAGGGCGGCGAGCACCGACGCCTCATGCCCGTGCTCGAGCAACTGCTCGGCAAGATGATGGGTGCTGGACTGGACACCGCCGCTGAACTGGGGCGTGTAACCGTTGCCGCCTGCAAAAAGCACTTTCATGGTTTCGGCTCCTTGTCGCATTCTCAAGTTTACGAGCGATGACGCATTGCTTGTTAACGCATGGCTTGTTCACGCGTGATGGCTTGCGACCCGCTTTCAGGCATCCTGTTGCATCTCTAAATTGGCGAACGGATTGGTGCATGGCTGCCATCCGGTGAATCGGATCGGATCGGTTGGCGAACTGCGCCGGGCATAGTCGGTCAGCATATGGAACTCGGCAATAACCCAGCGGTCGAAATGGCTCAGATCTTCTTTTTTCTGGTCGGGGAGAAACCGGCGTGCGGCGCCCAATTTCAGCTCTTCAAGCAGAGTGACCGCATCGCCCAGCTTTTTGTTTGGAAATATCCAGGGGTTCCGCTTCTGGAATTCCAGGACGAACTGCTGCAGATGTTCGATGCGCATGTTCAGCCTGCCGAAATATCTTTCGAGCGTGACGCGCACCAGGTCCTCGTCCGAAAGCGAGGAAACGGCGGCATAGGCGATGCCGGTCGAAGCAACTCCGCCAGCCATGATGGCCAGTGCCGCGCGCCGCGAAACCTTGATCATCCGGCCATTTCCTTTCCCGCTATCCGGCTCGCCGCCCGCAAGGAGAGGGCTGCCGCGGTCAGGCTCGGGTTGGCACAGGAACAGCTTGGATATGTGCTCGAGCCGACGACGACCAGGTTCCTGAGCTGATGGTGGATCATGTCCCGGTCGACCACCGAATCCGCCGGGCTCAAGCCCATCCTCAACGTGCCCTGGACGTGCGACTCGGTCGGCCGGATGCCGCGATCGAAAATCTCTTCGACCGGCAGCGGGGCCAGAAGCGCCGGCAGTTTCTCCTTTGCCCACGCCATGCCCTTGACGGCATAGTCGGATGCCCCCTTGAAACTGACGAAGGCGTTTTCATCCTCGTCGAGGATGACGAGATTTTCCGGCTCGAGCAGGTTTTCGGTGACAATGATGAGGGGAAGCGTCTGACGGATGCGTCCCTTTTCGGGGCGCATCCCGTGCTGCCAGCGGTTTTCGAAATAGACCAGCGCCGCCGCATGCTGCGATCTGTGGGCGCCGTCATAAAGGCCGAAATTCAAGCCGGTGGTGATGGTGCTGCCATCGAAATTGTCGACACCGTCGAGATAGGCTTCGAAATTCCATCCGTAGGATTCGTGCAGGCCACGCCCGACGAATTCGCCCGACAGGCCGGATCGCAACATGATCGCCGGGCTCTGGATGGCATTGGCGCCCAGAATGAAAAGATCGCCGCTGACCGAATATTCCTTGCCGTCCTGCACGAACACGACCGAACGGACCGATCCGCCGACGTGATCGAGCCGGCGCACTTCCGCGCCAAGGCAGACCGAAACGTCGGGATGCTCGAAGACGTGCATCAGGCCATTGTTGGCGGTGAATTTCGCGTCGACCGGGCATAAGCCGCATCGCAAGTTGGCGCAGCACGAAGACCGCTGCGCGGTCGGCACGCGTGCCCTCGCTGTCGGCACAACAAAATGCTGATCCGGCTGCGCCGCTTTCATCATCCGGTCCGGCGTCGACATGTGATGCGGTGGTTGTGGAAACGGCCTGGAACGCGGCATCATCGCCGCCATGTCGGGATCGCCTGAAATCGACATGACGTCCTCTGCATCGCAGTAGAACGGCTCAAGCTCGTCATAGCTGATCGGCCAGTCGTTGCCGATGCCGTAGAGGCTTTTCAGCCTGAAGTCGTTCGGATGAAAGCGCGGCGTCTGCGCGAACCAGCAATTCGTTCCGCCACCCAATCCGATGGTGTAGTTCCACGGCTTGTCGGAGTTGGTCTTATAGGTCGTCCCTTCGTCGATGTCGGTGTTGGCGTTCTGGTCGATCTGCCATTCATGCGTGTTGTGCCGGCCCCATTCCAGAACCAGAACGCGAGCCTTTCGCTGCTTCGCGAACGCATGCAGGAAGAACGCCGAACCGAAACCGGAACCGATGGCGACAAGATCGAAATGTTCGTTGGCGATCTGTTCCGGCCTGACGCCCAGCACCATCAGATAAAATCCTTTGTTGAAACGAGCGCGTTCATCAAAGCCTTCGTAACCGTCCCTGGTGTGCGATCCGGTCTAGCCATAGGCCTTTCCCGAATGGGCCTCACGCCGCCATCCTGCCGATCGAGTGGTATTCGATGCCGTGGCGGGCAATGACCTTCGGGTCGTAGAGGTTTCGGCCGTCGAAGATGATCGGCGTGGTCAACGCATCCTTCACCGCGTCGAAAGAAGGCGCGCGGAAGCTCTTCCACTCGGTGGCGATCAGGAGTGCGTCGGCGCCACGCAGCGCTGCCTCCTTGGTCCCGCACAAGAGGAGATCCTCGCGCAGCCCGTAGATGGCCTGGCATTCCTGCATCGCCTCGGGATCGTAGGCCTGCACTTTGGCACCGGCCTTCCACAGCGCTTCCATCAGGACACGCGCCGGCGCCTCGCGCATGTCGTCGGTGTCGGGTTTGAAGGCTAAGCCCCAAAGCGCAAAGGTCTTGCCCTTCAGATTGCCCTCGAAGTACCGGTTCACCTTGTCGAACAGGACCGACTTCTGCTCGTTGTTGCGCTCCTCGACCGCGCGCAGCAGCTTGGCATCGAACTTGACGCCTTCCGCCGCCTTGATCAGGGCGCGCACATCCTTGGGGAAGCACGAGCCGCCATAGCCGAGACCCGGATAGATGAAATGGTAGCCGATGCGCGGATCGCTGCCGATGCCCTTGCGGACCTCCTCGATGTCGGCGCCCAGCTCCTCGGCCAGATTGGCCATTTCGTTCATGAAGCTGATCTTGGTCGCCAGCATGCAATTGGCCGCGTACTTGGTGAATTCGGCGCTGCGCACATCCATCACGATCATCTTCTCGTGGTTGCGGTTGAACGGCGCATAAAGCTCACGCATCACCGCCTCGGTGCTTTCGCTGCTGGTGCCGACGATGATGCGATCGGGCTTCGTGCAGTCGGCCACCGCCGAGCCTTCCTTGAGGAATTCCGGATTGGAGGCCACGTCGAAAGCCAGATCCTCGCGACCCCGCGCCTTCAGCGTCGCGGCGATCCTGGCCTTTATCTTTTCGCAGGTGCCGACCGGCACGGTCGATTTGCCGACGACGATCTTGGGCGCGTCCATCTCCCGGCCGATGGCCTCGGCGACGGCCAGGACATATTTGAGGTCGGCTGAACCATCCTCTCCGGGAGGTGTGCCGACGGCGATCATCTGGATCTCGCCATGCTTGACCGCGGCGGCGGCGTCGGTGGTGAACTTGATGCGGCCGGCCGCGTGGTTCTCCTTGACGAGGTTTTCGAGCCCGGGCTCGAAAATCGGGATGAGGCCCTGATTGAGCCGCTCGACTTTTTTCACGTCGATGTCGACGCACACCACCTGGTGTCCGACTTCGGCAAGCACCGCCGCCTGCACGAGACCGACATAGCCAATTCCAAAGACCGTCAAATTCATTTGGTTTCATCCCTGTTCAAGGCTTCGGAGCGCTTTCGGTCCGGCCGGTTCAGATTAGCCTTCACTTTATGCTGCATGCCAGCGATTCCGGAAACTGGCATGGCTGGCCGAGCGCCGTGAAGGCGACGCGGTCCACTTGCATGGTGAGCTTGCGCCCCGGATCCGAAAACGGGCCCAGCCAGCCCTTCATCGTGTCGCTGCCCCAGAGGCTGAAGAATATCTTTTGCGCATGGCTGGGCAGCTTTGCCGGATCGGTGATCGTGTTCACCAGCTGGCCATTGACGTACCAGCGCAGCCGGTCCTTCTCCCAGACGAAGGCGTAGTCATTGAAAGCCTTGTCGGCGCCGCCCGCTACATCCACCAATTTCTCGTTGTTGCCCTTGCCGGCTATGTAGGCGTTGACCTGCACCTTGGAGGTGTCCTTGGTCAGCACCTCGAAGTCGATTTCATCCCATGGCTGCTTGTCGGAGGGGCCGATGTAGGAAAAGAAGGCGGCGTTGATGCCGGAGCCGGCATCGGTTTTCATCCGTGCCTCATAGGTGCCATAGCCGAAGCGCTGCTTGGTCTGGATCTCGCCGCAGGCAAAATCGCGATCCTTCAACTTCCGCTTTTCGAAACCGAGCGTCAGCATGCCGTCGGAAAGCTCGACCTGGCTTTTGGACCAGGTGCAGTTCTGATGGCTGCCGTTCGTCCAGCCATCAGCAACGTACCAGCGCGCACGGTCGAAGCTGGTGAAATCATCGACGAACGATGGCGCAGTCGGGATATCGTGCGAACGGGAAGGGGTCGGGCCTGCAACCAGGCTGCCGAGCGCGACCAGCAGAAACGCGCCGCTAGAGCATAGCTGCCTCAGGTTCACTTGCCTGATCGAGCGCGTGAACGGGCTGCCGCCGGTTTTTGGGGTGGACGTGCTTTTCGGATCCGCGTGCATACCAAACTCACCTTTGTGCTGTGTGCCCCCAACCCAAAGTCGACGTTCGAACCATGACGAAACGAGCTGATCTTGACCTTCTCCGGGCACCTTCCTTGTGCTGCCTCTTTGTTGACCTGTGGCACTAAACCTCTTGCCTGCGGCGCCACCCAGAACTTTGAAGTTCACCCCGTGCCGGCGGCCGGCTTGGCGAAATCAGCCTTGGTGGTCGAGCCACGCTGACCGCTTTCATCGAAGATTGCATCCAGCGAATGACGGAGATCCTTCATCAATTCGTTTTGCCGCGCGAGCGCCGCGATGCGCTGCTCGCAATTCAGGATCGACTTCGTCAGTTCGCTGACTTCGGCGGATCTGCTGGAGGAGGCCGCTCCATTTTCCATCGCCTCGACCAGAAAGGCCGCGTTGGTGGCCTTTGTCCGGTAGCGATTCTCAAGTCCGTTTTTCTCCGCCTCGACCTCGGCTGCGATCTGGTCAAGCAGCTTTGCCAAGCGGTCAAGGCGCGAGATGTCGGTCTGCCTGTCTCGAGCCGGATCCCTTGATCTGAAGCCGAATATCGAGGCCATGCGCTCAGTCTCCTGTCATAGCCGGCCTATGGCAATCCCGTGCCCATCCAGGCCGAAAAAATCTTGTCGCATCGTCCAGCTCCTCTGACAGGGGACATTTTCGGGCCGATTCAAACGGCCAACCAAAATTGCTGCACCGCAACATACATGCCATCCCCAGAGCGAGTAGGCAACCACCTAATGCATGTTGCGCAAAAGTGCGCAGCGGTTTTGCGACAACGACATGCATAAGAACAAGAACTAAAGCGCGTCGCATGAATCTCATCAAACGCGACGCGCTTTAGTGTGGCGAATCGGAAATTCGCTTCACGTTGGAGCGGGGTAAGGACCTGTTGACATGATCGGCATGGCGCCGCTCGCGGACAAGCTCAAGTCTCGCCGAGCGGGCTGGTTGCGGCCATGAGAAAGCGCAGCGGCGGCACAGGCTGCTTCGAGGCAAAGCCGGCGCGGCGAAACAGCGCATCCAGCTTGTCGGCGGCCACGCCGCGAACGATGGGGATGAGGTTGGATTGGCTGGCCAGGGCGTAGGCCGCGGCCGACGTCAGCCCCCGCTCGTTCTTCACGTCGAGGAAGTTCCGCAACCGGTATTTGTCGCGCACCTGCCGTTCGTGCCTTCTGAGCACCGCCTTAGAGCCTTCCGGCAAACTGTCGATCGCCAGCAGCGCCAGATCCGCGTCGGCCAGACGCTTGAGATCCTGCGTCTTATGTTGGCCGCTCAGCGAATCCGCGCGAACGATGGCGCCATAGCCGCAGGACCTGATGACCTTGAAGCGTGCCCCGCAAGCAACCGCGCGCGCGTAGAGCTCATAGTCTTCGCCCAGCCGCAGGTTTTCGTCATAGCGCAGCCCATGCCGGTCGAGAAAAGCGCGGCTGATCACCGGTTTGAGGAAGCCTAACTCACCTCTCTGCACACGGCGACTGGAGATGTTGCCTTCGATGAAACGCTCGAAATCGAGAAATTCCGGGTCGGCCGAGAATTGCGGAGCGGCGATTTTAGAGACATCGGTCACCGCATCGTCCCTGATCATCATGATGTTGTCGGCAGCGAAATCCCAATCGGCGCTGGCGAACAACTCGCGATATCTGCCCTCGAGAAAAAAATCATCGGCGTCCAGAATACTGATGAACGGTGACTTGGAACTGGCGATCGCGGCGTTGCGGGCGAAGGAAGGACCGCCGTTGACGTCGAGCCGGATTACAGAAAGCCTGCCGCTGCCATCGTCGGCTGCCCGAGCGACTTTCGCGGTATCGTCGGTGGAAGCGTCGTCGACGACGACGACTTCCGCCACCTCCGGCTCGCGCAACGCCGATGCGATGGCAACCGGGATTGTCCGCGCCGCGTTGCGGGCAGCGATGATCACGCAGACCTCGGGTTTTGTCATCAATTCGTCTCTCGACTGCAAAGGTGGCTCCGAATTTCTTGCCGCCCCCCCGTTGAATGTCCGATGCAACTCTCGTCCTCACCGACTGTCCGGCTGTTCGAAAAAGCGTCAGCCGGCGCTTATGCTGCAAGTGCGAAGCATCGCCAAAATCATTCGCTCCGTCCAGTCTTTCCTTTCGGTGTCGTCATGGCGCAAATCGATGGGCGGTGTAATGCCAGCGAATCGACGCGCCGCTTCGCAAACCGCCCCTGACCATTCTGGATAGCGCTGTCAGCGCACTCGAATCGCTGATCACCAAGGCGATCGACGGGCTGCGGCGCGATGTCGACCCTGACCGTCGCGCCGGCCGTCGATCTTCGCTTTCGCCGACCTGGTGGTCGCGATGGAAAACGGCCGCATCGTCAAGGTCAGGCAAAATCAGATAGTGAATCAGGGGATCAGAGGCTGAAGGAAAAATCCGAAGGCCAGTTGTCCAGGATGCTGTAAGGCGAGCAGTCCGACAGGAACCCAACCGACGCGACCTGACGCAGGGTCAGTGAAGGCTTCTCCTGGCACTGAACTTCTCGCCATCGGCCGCCTCGGTCGGACTCAGCTTTCGTTCGGCATCGCGAATCTTATCAGCCGATGTCGGCGTGTTTCTGGCAACCATGACGAAAACCAGCAAAAAATAGCCTAGCTGAATGACGATGGCGCAAGCCATAGCGCGAAAAAGCGTCGTGCCGAGCGAAGCGCCGCCCAGATGAGACCAGGCGACCACGATCGCCAGAGCGAAAATCATGCCGACAATGAATTTTGGTAGCGACATACCCGACAGCCCGTCAACCTGCTCGGGCAATAATCGATGATTGACCCACCCCGAGCCTCCCTTCGCCATGCGAGCTCGTTGAGGCGGCCCGCTTTTTGGCCGGTTGCTTTCGGCCTTTCCCACGCTGTTCCATACTCTGACAGAAACAATTTGCAACTCTATTAAGGTGTGCAATAGCGGGCAAGGCCAACCACAAATAATTTTGGATGCGTTCGCGGGATCGACTCTGCCATGTTGCGACGCACACGTCTGCATCATGGCCAATCACCGGATATGGAGCCCCTCCAGTAAGACCCATAATATTAATTAGTATTTTACTCTAAAATCTATATATGTCTCGGAAGCTAAAGCACGATTATGTTCCATGACGCGGTACAAAGAGCGATTCTCCTAAAATAAGCCTCAAAAAGGCACTAGATTTTTCAAAGTTGCCCATAATCTGTCACGAACGTGCCATAAAGATCAAAATTTGTGCAGGATCGGTTTATTATTTAGTCAATTCATAACGTGATTATTTCAAGCGATCGAGAAATTGTGTGTTGCGATGCAGCATTTTTTTGATATTGTGAGCGAAACCATCCGTTCAACGTATGGAGTTTACGCATGAGGGACGTAGCCAAGTCGGCCGATGCGGATTTTTCGCAGGCCGGCATCGATTTTCCACCAATCGGCGGCCTGCTAAAACGCAGCTTCGATATTGCCGGTTCACTGATTGGCCTGGTGGCTCTCAGTCCGCTGTTTGTTATGGTCGCGCTGCTTGTCAAGTTTTCCGACGGCGGGCCGATTTTCTACGGTCACAGCCGGATCGGTCGGGGAGGACGGATTTTCCCGTGCCTCAAGTTTCGCACCATGGTTCAGGATGGTGAACGGGTGCTGGCAGCATATCTTGCCGCCAATCCGGACGCCAATGCCGAATGGACAGCGACCCGCAAGCTCAAGAACGATCCGCGCGTCACGCGCGTCGGGGCCGTGCTGAGGAAGCTCAGCCTAGATGAACTGCCGCAGATCATCAACATCCTTCAGGGTGACATGAGCCTTGTCGGTCCTCGCCCCGTCGTGCGCGACGAGCTCGAAATCTATGGCAGTTCGGCTGTCTATTACCTGAAATCGCGCCCCGGCCTGACCGGGCTCTGGCAGGTCAGCGGCCGCAACGACGTTTCCTACGACAGCCGCGTCGCGTTCGATCGCCACTATGTTGAGAACTGGTCGCTATTCGAGGACATTCGCATCATCATCAAGACAGTGCCTGCGGTCTGGATGTCGCGGGGCTGCTACTGACCCGGCCGGGAGCCGGTGAGTGACGGTCCAGACGCCAAGCATTCTGCAGCAAGCTTCATCGGGCGGGGCCAAAGCGGATCGGAAAAAGCTCAGTTGAAAACAAACATCTTCGGAATCTCCTGCGCCGGCACTGTCAGCAATCACATGCGACGGATGCGGCTTATGACTGCTTGCCTCACGCTGACGCTCGCCGTTCCCCAACTCGCCACCGCCGACGAGTACCGCCTGGGATCGCAGGACAAGCTGACCATCCGCGTGGCCGAATGGCAGACCGTTGAAGGCACGTTCCGCGACTGGACGGCCGTCAACGGAGAGTACACGGTCGGTCCTGCCGGAACATTGTCCGTGCCATTCGTCGGCGAAATGCCGGCATCCGGCAAGACCACGTCCGAGGTCGCGGCAGCGATCGGCCAGGCGCTCCAGCGCAAGCTCGCTCTGGCGGACCGGCCGGAAGCCTCCGTCGAAATGGCGCAGTACAGGCCGTTCTACATTTCCGGGGAGGTCCAGACGCCCGGTCAGTATCCTTACGTGCCGGACCTGACCGTGCTCAGGGCGATGAGCATCGCCGGCGGTGTCCGACGGAGCCCCGAAGGACAGCGGTACGACCGCGACATGATCAATGCCAAGGGCGATTTTGACGTTCTCCAAGACCAACGGGTCCGGCTGATCGTCAGGCGCGCGCGCATCGAAGCGGAGATAGCGGACAAGTCGACGTTCGACGTGCCGAAGGAGGTGGCCGACGATCCGAAACTGGCAAGCATCGTTGCCGACGAGATGGCGATCCTGACGGCCGATCAAAAGAATCTCAAACTGCGCCTTCAGGCGCTCGATGATTTGAAGACGCTGCTGCAGAGCGAGATTGATTCGCTGCAGAAAAAGATCGTCAACCAGCAGCGGCAGGTCGACCTGGCAAAGGAACAGCTGAGCGGCATCGGCTCGCTGGCGCAAAAGGGCCTTGTCGTCAATACGCGGGTTCTGACTTCGCAACAAACGATCGCCGACCTGGAAGGCCAGATCCTGGATTACGAAACGGCCATCCTCACCGCCAAGCAGTCGATCAGCAAGGCCAATCAGGACGCCATCGATCTGGAAAACACCCAGAATGCGGGCCTCGCCACCGATCGGCAACAGGCAGAAGCCGATCTCAGTCAAACAATGCTCAAGATGAATATGCAAACAGGCCTGATGGCCGAAGCCATGTCGGGGAACCCGGCGTTGCAACGCTATCGCGACGGCGAAGAGCCAACAATGTCGTTTGGCCTGGTTCGGGTGGTCGACGGAAAGAGCAGCGAAATCGCCGCCAGCGAAGACACGCCCGTGCTGCCCGGGGACGTGATCAAGGTGAAGTTGGCGCCGATGGCTAGCCAATAGGCCGTTTCGAGAAATCGAATACCCCGAGGTCAGCTGACGCTCAAAGGGAGCGTCACGCCAAGGCCGTCCACATAGATGCACGCTCCTCGGCGAGGAGCGGCTATCCGTGGGGGAAGCGTAGTGAATATCTATCGTGCTAGAAGGTATATTAAAGGCACAATCATTACATTCATTTGGGTGATGAGGGGTATCGAAATATCCGATCGAGTCTCGGTGCTTGGAGTCTCGCCTCATATAGCAGGAAAAGGCAATTTTAGATTTGGCTCTCGTGTTTCGTTTCGAGGGCTGGGGTCACGTTCCTGGTTTCATGCACGCCGGAACGCAAGCCTGTCAATTGGCTCTAAATCTTTTATAAACAGCGGAGTCATGATCGACGCATCAGTCGCAGTGAGCATCGGAAAAAGATGCCTTATTGGCGATTCGGTTGTAATCCAAGACTCAAACTATCATGAGGTCGAAGATGGTGCCGGTGTTAAAGCGAAAGCTGTCCTAATTGGTGATAATGTTTGGATAGGCCGAAATTCAATAATCCTGCCTGGGGTGGAAATCGGGGATCATAGCGTAATTGGAGCCGGCTCTGTGGTCACCAAAAGTGCACCGCCACGAAGCTTGGTTGCAGGAAATCCTGCCCGAATAATTCGCGAACTAGTGGCGCCCCAAGATTATATTCGTTTTTGATCTCATTTTGATAGACGAAAAGTAGAGCTGTTTGTTTTCGCGCAATTCCGGACGGAAAACCGCTGCACACTTTTCCTGGAATTGCTCTAGGTGACATTTAGCGCTTTGCTTAGCCCCTTGCGGTTTCTGGTTCCGCGAGGTTGGCCGCGGTCCACCGGGGACGGGCGACTAACACCCTCACCAGCTTGAAGTAGCTGTAATACAGGAGGAAGGAGCCCATGATGTAGGGGTTGAGGGTCTCGACCTCGACGAAGGACCGGATGAACAGAAGTACCATCACGCCGGCAAGAATCACAGACTCGGCTTGCCACGTCCTGAATATCAACGCCGATATGTGGCCCCACAGCGTGCGCACGATGATCAGCGAAATCAGCGTCGCCCCGACATAGCCAAGCTCGACGAGGGCTTCGATATAGGTATTGTGGAAGTGGAAGCCGCTTCGGGTTGTGATGTAGAATTCGTTCCAAAGCCGCTCGGCCTCGGCAAAACCCTGCACCCAATAGCCCGCATAGCCGACGCCGAGGATCGGCGCTTGCTGCGCCGCCTCCCAGCCCTGCTCCCAGAGATAAGTCCGTCCGGTGAGCGTGGAATCCTTTCCGAAGACGCCAAGGACGAAATCCAGAAGTCCCGCAAAGGCAACCAGGGTGACCGCGATCAGCCCGCATGTGCCGACCAGGAAAATCACCCGTCGATAGCGGAGCGAAAGCTTCTTGGCCATGGCAAGCAGAGCCACCAGAGCGAGAACTGCCGGTATCGAAGCCATAGAGGTGGCCGAATGCGCAATGACCAGCAGATAGGCCGACAGGGCGACGACGGGCGCCGTCAAGAAAAGGCTTATTCGGCCGCGCCTGAGAAAAGCCAGGAAGACAACGCAGAAGTAGACACCCAGCGATGCGACAAAGCCGATCTGGTTCTTGGAGCTGAATGCGCCGACGAAATTGTACGTCCCGTCGAGAACGTCATAGGAATAACCCCCGACCATGAGCGAATAGAGCAGGACGAGAAAAATCCCGATCAGCGAGCCTATCGTCAACGTTCGGACGCTGACGGTGCGCGCCGCGATGTAGGCGCAGGCGATATGGGAGCAATACTGGACTGCCGTCCTCAACGTGATGCCGGGAGCATCCGACCAGAACACCGACAGGCAGACGTAGATGCCAAACGCCAGCGGGAGCCATGCGCTGGCGGCATGTCGCAACAGCCGCCGGTAGTCCACCAGGATGAGGGGAAGCCAGACCGCATAATAGGCCAGGATCAGGATCTGGCCGAAGACGGAGGAGTAGGAGAACGCCCAAATGGAGATGGCAACAGCAAATGTACCGTAGGCCGTGTTCTTCTCCGGGTCGACCAACAGAGATTTTGGAATCTTCATCTCGGTAGCGGATTCCCGTCCATGCAGTTCAATGCCGATTTGCCGCCGCGCCAAGCGCGGGCGCTTCCGTTGTGCAGTGCAATATAACCCATCCCCCGCAGCCTGTCACCCAAATGAGGCAAAAACAGCCATAAGGATGCCCAAGGCGAGCGGTGAAAGACCGATAGGCCGGGCAAGAACCGAGCGCGCAGCCAGCTGTGGCCGCAAACATTGCCTAACGGCTGAGCATCACCGTCGGCACTGTCAAGAACATCGCCGCCGCATTTATGAGCGGTTTGGCATCACCACCGCGGAACTGTTTTTCTTCCAGCACCTGACGAAAAATAGCAGCCGGCATTCATTGCATCCGTTGCAATAAATGAGACCCTCCGCGTACCCTATGTCGGGGACAATCAGACCAATGACCGCAGGATAATTGGCAGACGCTGGTCCCCCGATCTGCTGGGTTGGAGCAAACGGATGGACAAACCTCGAATCTTCCTGGGCTCGTCGGGGAAGCAGAAGAAACTGCTGCAGGCGCTGACACGCGGTCTTGAAGACATCGCGCATGTGGAACCCTGGACGACGTCCTTCAATCCTGGGACAACCACCCTGGGGCGCCTCCTCGAGCTTACGCGTGAAGTCGACTTCGCCGCTTTCGTGTTCGCTCAAGACGATTGGACCAGTGTGAGCCAGCCGGCATCGTCTGCGGCGGCATCCGCTCAAGCTTCTCCACGAGACAATGTGGTTTTCGAGGCCGGCCTTTTCGGCGGAGTCCTTGGAATGCGCCGGACGTTCATCCTCCATGCCAATGGCTCCAAGCTTCCAAGCGATCTCCTCGGCCTCACCTCCGTAAGGTATGGCGAGGCGACGACCGGCGCGGAGATGAGGGCGATCAACCAAAAGCTTCGGAATGCGATCGAGAATGAAAGTCGCGTTGCCCGGATAGAGGGCCTTTGGTGGCAATTTTCCTTGTCGGAACGAACCGTAAAGGAGCCGTCCGCCGTGAGCCTCTTGCGTATCTCGCGAGACCGCGATGGCGCGCTGGAGCTAACCGGCCGCTCATGGCAAGAGAATGGCAGTCTGTCAGCCAGATACTGGAGCGAAGCGGTAAAGGAGAGAAAGGAGCCTCCCGGCATCTTCTACTTTTGGAATGGAGAACGACCCTTGGACGCGAACGCGTCGCAGTTGTACGGGACAGGAGAGATCCGGCTGGAGTCCGCCGATCGCGCGTCCGGGTACTTCACCACACGAGCCGACACACCGCCAAAACTGAACGCGCGCACCTCCGGTGTCTATCTGCGCGCCGATCCTGAGGACTTAAGCATCCTGGACGGGCGTGACAATCAGCGGCGCGTGGAGTTGATCGCAGAGCGGCTGAGCCATTGGAAGTCGATCAAGAACGTTTGAACTGTGCGCATGGGAGCCGCTCGAACGGCCCTGCCGCCTCGCCGCGACCGCAGCCCCAGTATTATATGGAGAGGTAGCGGCCAGGAGGGGCTTCTCAACCGCCTGCTCCTGGCCCACCACGAAGCTGTTCGGAGGCTCCAGACTCCGGCTTGAACTTCTCCGTCGCTGACTTCACATTTGCCGCCGATTGGGAGGATGAGCACATGACGATGAGTTTTGCGGGACGGTTTGCCGGACGATCGGCCGTGATCACCGGTGGCGCCTCCGGCATCGGCCTGGCTGTCGCGCAGAGAATCGTTGAAGAGGGCGGACGCGTTTGTGTCTGGGATCGCGAACCCACCCAGATCGAGCAGGCCAAGGCTGTCATTGCCGATTTGCATGGCGTGACTGTCGACGTCGCCGATCCCGTGGCGGTCGAACAGGCCGCCCGGCGGACGATCGATGCCCTTGGCGCGGTCGATATCCTGGTCACCAGCGCCGCCATCACCGGACCGAACATGACGACCTGGGACTATTCGGTGGAGGACTGGCGCCGGGTCATCGACATCAACATCAACGGCGTCTTCTTCTGCAACAAGGCGCTGGTTCCGCATATGCTCGAGCGCAATTACGGCAGGATCGTCAACATCGCCTCGATCGCCGGCAAGGAGGGAAACCCGAATGCCTCAGCCTACAGCACGTCAAAAGCGGCAGTGATCGGCCTGACCAAATCGCTGGGCAAGGAGCTGGCCAAGACCAAGGTGACGGTGAACTGCGTCACGCCGGCGGCCGTGCGCACCGCGATTTTCCAGCAGATGAGCCAGCAGCACATCGACTTCATGCTGTCGAAGATACCGATGGCGCGGTTTGGCGAGGTCGAGGAGGTGGCGGCACTGATCTCATGGATCGCTTCCGAGGAATGCTCCTTCACGACGGCTGCCGTCTTCGACGTCTCCGGCGGCCGGGCGACCTATTGAAGCACGTCAGGCGCGATCTGCCGCCGGCCGACTGGAGTTCACGTCGTTTGCTTAGGGTCGAACCTCCACTGTCCGATGAAGATCTGCTCGACCGCTTCCAGCGCGCGGCCTTCGGTTATTTCCTGGAAACCGTGAACCCGGAGAACGGGCTGGTCGCCGACACGTCGCGGCCAAATTGGCCGGCAAGCATTGCGGTCGTCGGCTTCGCCCTGTCCTGCTATCCGGTCGGGGTCGAGCGTGGCTGGATGACGCGAGACGCAGCCGTGAGGCTGACGCTTGTCGCACTGCGCTTCTTCTGGAACAGCCGGCAAGGCAATGGCGACGGCGTCACCGGCCACAAGGGTTTTTATTACCATTTCCTCGACATGCAGACCGGCCTGCGCGCCTGGCGATGCGAATTGTCGATGGTGGACACGGCGCTTTTGATGGCCGGCGTGCTCGTGGCTGGCGCCTATTTCACGGGCGACAATGACGAAGAAACCGAAATCCGCGAACTGGCGGAAGTGCTCTACCGGCGCGTCGACTGGCGATGGGCGCAAGCCAGCAATTCGACCTTGCGGCAGGGCTGGAAGCCGAAGAGTGGCTTTCTGCGTTATGGCTGGGAAGGCTACAATGAAGCGACGGTGCTCTACGTTCTGGCAATGGCCGCCCCCGACAAGCCAGCCTCGGACGACATTTATGCCGGCTGGACGGCGACATATCAGTGGGAAAACATCTACGGCTACGACGTGCTCTATGGCGGCCCGCTGTTCATGCACCAGTTCTCGCATGCCTGGATCGACTTCGACGGCATACGGGATGCGTTCATGCGGGAAAAGAACTCGGACTATTTCGAAAACAGCCGCCGCGCGACCTACCTTCACCGGGACTATGCGCGGCACAACCCCTCCGGCTATGACGGCTACGGCGAAGGACTTTGGGGCCTTTCGGCGGGTGACGGACCCGGCAACTTCCGCGCGCGGATCGAGCGGCGGCCGCGCAAATTTTCCGGCTATGCGGCGCGCGGCGCGCCGTTCGGCCCCGACGACGGAACGATAGCGCCGTGGTCGTATCTGGCATCGCTGCCCTTCGCGCCGGAAATCTGCCTGCCGGCGCTGCGCCATCTCAGAGAACGCCATCCTGAGGTGATCGACGGCTTCAGGATGCCGAGCGGCTTCAACCCGACGCTGGCGAACCGGCGGAAGTTCGGGCCGAGCGGCTGGATATCGGATGCGCATTACGGACTGGACCAGGGTATCGCCGTGCTGATGATCGAAAACCACCGCTCGCGCCTGATCTGGGACCTGATGCGGTCGAGCCCGCATATCCGTCGCGGCCTGAGCAAGGCCGGGTTCAGCGGCGGCTGGCTGTCGCAGCCCGCCGCCGCTGCCCAGGCCGGCCACCATGTCGGATGATTCAACAGGGATCGCTCGCAACCTGGCAGGCGCCAGGCGACCGCGCCGCATCGAACGCTTGACGAAAGTGCTATTCGGCTAAAGAAGATTGAAGTGAAATTGCACGGGGCGGAACATTTCTGGATGTTGCCTAAAATAAAGACCGACTATGCGGTCCGGCTGCTGGCGCAGGGCTACATATGCCTGCCGCTTCGTGCCGGCGGCAAGCATCTCGACCTCGAGGCCATGGGGTATGATCCGCTGCATTTACAGACCCGGCGCAAGGATCTGAAGGAACTCGCCTTCTGTTCCATTGCGTTCCAGCTGTCGCAGAAACCACCGACCGGCGGAGACATCGAGCGCTGGTTTCGAGACTTCGCCGGAAATGTCGGCATATTGGGAGGATTTTCCAACCTGCTGATCCTGGATTTCGACAACGCCGCCGCATATCGCGGCTGGTTCGGCATCCATGGTGAAATTGCAAAGCACACACCGGTCGCAAGGTCGCCCAACGGCTTCCACGTCTATCTGAGGACACGTGAACCGACCGTGTCATCCAGCCTGCATTTCGGCATGCGTCGGGTCGGCCATGCCAAGGCGCTTGGCGGTTACGTGGTCGGCAGTCCCTCGGTGCTGAAGGACGGATCCTCCTATAGCTGGTTGGAGAACCAGTCGCCGTTCGATGTCAAACCGCAGCTGGTCGAGAACCTCGCCAGTCTTTCGTTGCGCCCGGTCTCGCTGCTCAAGCATTATTATGATCGTGTGCGAAACCGCGGTTTTTTCGAGCGGCAGTGAGTAAATCAGAGGAAACGCGATTGGACGTCACGGTCGTCATCCCGGCAAGGAATGCTGCCGCGACGATCGATGCGACGCTGCGCAGCCTGATCTCAGACAGAGATCTGATCGGCGAGATCCTTCTGGTCGATGACGGTTCCGACGATCAGACCGCGTCTGCCGCGATCGGAAGCGCGCAACGATACGGATTGCCGCTGGAGGTCGTCAGCGTCAACCTCGGCAGCGCCGGTGCTGCGCGCAATGTCGGAATTGCGCGGGCCAGGGGCAAATCCATATTCTTCCTCGATGCGGATGACGAGTTGATGGAGGGAGGCCTGTCGCTTTTATATGACGCGCTCCTGCGCAATCCCGAAGCTGGCCTGTCGATCGGGGCCAGCATCCGTCGCACGAACGGGCGGCCGGACAAGCTCAAGACCCCGCACGGATACACCAGCGACAGAGCCCAAAACACCAAGCGATATCTTCTCAACGAGCTCTGGCCGATCGCCATGGGAAGCGCGCTGGTCGCGACATCGGCGACGGCCACGATCCGCTTTCCGGAAGCGATCGGCCTCGACGAAGACACATGCTACTGGGTGGCGCTGCTCGCACGCTTCGATGTGGCGATCGTCTCGGCTCCAGTGCTGCTCTACCATCACGACGAAACGAGAATGGCGCAGCGTTTCATTCTTGCGCCGCGCAGGACGTTTCTTGCCATTGCGCTCGAACTGGACCGGCTGGCTGGATCGGGCGTCGAGCGGGAGGCCCTTCAATGGCGAAAGTCCTGGATCGCGCAGCGGATTTCACGGCAGCTCATCAAGCACAAAAGATACGCCGACGCGGCGGGCATGATGCGGGCCGTTCGCGCCCACAAAGCATCCGGCCGGAGCTGGAAGGCATTGCAGTACAGCGCCCGTATCCACTTCGGAGCAATGACTGAAAAACGCAGTCCGGATGCAAGGTTTACCACCCCCCACCACGGTAAAGAGCGGCGCACGCTGGTGCTGTCCTACGATCCGGCTTTCCCTCCAGCCTCGGGCGCGGATCTCAGGAACCATCGCAACGCCGTGGCCGCAGCAGAATTCGGGCCAGTCTGCCTTGTCTCGATCCGGCCGCAGGCCGATCCGTCGAAACCGGCCGATCCCCGCATTCAAACGGCTGCCTTGACCATCGAGGGGGAAGCCCGCACGGCTTCGATCGGCTGGTGGAGGATCCGTGCCGAGAACCGAATTCCTCGCTCCGCGCTGGCGCGTCTCGAGGCTATCGTTCGCGAATTCTCCCCCGACAGCATCGTGGTCGAGGGCATTGGGCTGTTCAAACTGCTGCGGCCCTTGCGGCCATTGGCCGGGCAGCTCATTCTCGACATGCACAATGTCGAGTCGGACCTGGCGGGACAGTTGCATCGCGCCGACGATGCAAGATCGGTGCCTGCCATCGCCGCCGCCTTTGGCGTCAGGCGCCTCGAAAGAAAGGCGCTCGCCATCGTCGACAGAGCCTGGGTCTGCTCGAGGCAGGACCACGAAAGACTAGCGGCACTTTCGCCGCGCAAGGTGCCGATCGACATCGTGCCGAACGGCATCCCTCGTTTCGAAGACAGCCCCGTCGACCTGCCGGTCGAGGCCGCGACCGACGGGGGCTTTCCGATGATCCTGTTTGTCGGGCATCTCGGATACAAGCCAAACATCGATGCCGCCGAGCGGCTGGCCGCCACCATCCTGCCGCGCATCCGGCAAAGACTGCCGACCGCAAGACTGGTTCTCGCCGGCCGATACCCCAAGCCGGCCGTGAAAGCTCTGACCGGACTGCAAGGCGTGGACCTCGTCGAAAATCCGGACGATATGGGGCCACTGCTGTCGCGCGCGCATCTCAGCATCATCCCGCTTTCGGCAGGCGGCGGCACGCGCATCAAGGCTCTCGAAGCAATGGCCTGGGGCATTCCGGTGATTGCGACGCCGCTGGCGGTCGAGGGCCTGGACCTGGTCGACAATGAAGAGGTGCTTCTATCGGATTCGGATGAAAGGCTTGCCGACATGGCCATCGAACTTTGTCTGGACCGCAGGCGCATGGCGAGCCAGCGCGCTCGCGCGCATCAAGCGGCATGGTCCAGGTTCGGCCCTGAAGCCGTCCGCAATGCCGTCCGCGGCGGCTTTGGGCTGGACGATGCCGGCACATGACACCCACGCTTTTTCCAATCACCGATCGATGAGCCCCCGATGATCCCGCCCATCCTGCACCAGACGTGGAAGACCGACAGCGTCCCTGCCCGCTTCCAGGGGTATGTCGAAAGCTGGAAACGGCACCATCCCGGCTGGACGACGATGTTCTGGAGCGACCGGAGGCTGCTCGAGTTCATCGCCGAGCACTATCCGGATTTCCTGTCGATCTTTTGCAGCTATTCACATGGTGTGCTGCGCGCCGATGCGGCACGCTATCTGCTCCTGTACCATTTTGGCGGCGTCTACGCCGACATCGACTGCGAATGCGTCGCCGCTTTCGATCCGATCATGAACGAGGATCGGATCGTGCTCTGTAAGGAACCGGATACGCACGCGCTCGTCCAGGCAAAGTTTCGCGGCCTGCCCTATTTGCTGTTCAACGGCACGATGGCGAGCCCGCCCCGGCATCCCTTCTGGCTGCAGGTCTTGTCGCTGTTGCCGGGGCTGGTCCATGCCAAGGAAGCGCTCGACGCGACAGGCCCCTGTGTGCTGACCTCCGCGCAGCTCGGCTATGGCGACCAGGCGGCCTTCGCCATACACGGCTCCTCCTTGTTCACGCCGGTGGACTCGGCCGGGCGCACGGACGTGCCAGCCGGCAGCGGAGCGCTGACGCTGTCGATCCATCACTGGGCGGGCACATGGTGGACGGCGCGGCCGGCAACGCGGCGGCGCGACAAAGTCCGCAACCACGCCTACCGGCTGTGGCACCATCTGACACGCGGCGCACATCTGGACGAGGCCGCGGCGAAAGCGAGCGTCAGCCAGGCGGCGCTTTCGGCATCGCCGCCGTCAGGCCCGAATCTCGCCATTCTGGTGCCGCTGCGCGATGCCGCCGACCATATCCAGCCGTTCCTCGATGCGCTGCAGGCGCTCGACTACCCTAAGGACAGGATCAAGCTGGTCTTCTGCGAGGGCGACAGTTCGGACGGAAGCTGGGAAAGATTGCAGGCGGCAGTGGCGCCGCTTGCCGGCAGCTATCGTGGCGTCGTCCTGCTGCAAAAGCGTCTGGGCACGCGCCTCGATCGGGCGAAGCGAACGAAACCGCGACAGCAACGCGAGAGACGGGGCGCCATTGCCAAGGTGCGCAACCACCTGATCGATCATGGGCTGGATGCGGACGACGATTGGGCGCTGTGGATCGACATCGATGTGTGGCGATTTCCAAGCGATGTCGTGAATCGGCTGATCGGAAGCGGGCATCGGATCGCGGTTCCCAACTGCGTGAAGATCGCCGGCGGCGACAGCTTCGACCTCAACAGTTTCGTCACCACCCAGCCGGAAAAGAACTATCGCTACTATCGTGAAATACGCGGCGGCCTTTACCAGCCGCCTGCCTATTCCATAGGCCGCCTTCACCTTAGCGATGTTCGGCATCTCGAAAGCATCGGTCTCGATGGGGTCGGCGGAACCATGCTTCTTGTCGACGCCGCCTTGCATCGTGGCGGTCTTCGATTCCCGGAAATTCCCTACCGCGATCTCATCGAAACCGAAGGCTTTGGCGCCCTCGCCAACGATCTGGGCATCAGGCCCGTCGGTCTCCCCAAGCTTGAGATACTCCACGTTCCGTGGTGATTAAGGCCGATCGACGCTGTTCGAGCTCCTGCCGGATCGGTTCCAGATAGGCTCGCGGCCGCAGCCTTTGCCAGACGTAATCGCGATCGGTCAGATGCGCGACCTGGCTGACCCATTGTCGCATCATTTCGGGGTCCCGAACCTGCCGCCAATCGTCGACTATGATGACGGGCAGCCCTTCATAGAGAGGATCGAGCGGCGACGTCCTGGTCACCACGATGCAGCCTAGATACAGCAGTTCCCACGTCCTGTGGCAGTCGAGGCCGCTTCCAGCCGTCGAAACGACCAGCGGGTACTGTGAATAGCGCTCCCAGATCGAGTGCTGCGATAGCCGCCTGTCAAGAAAATCAACATGCGGGCACCCCTTCAGGGCATCGACCAGATCCCGTCGCTCCCTGGGACCCCTGCTCAAGTTGAGATCACAGAATATTCTGAGCGGGCGACGGTCCGGCGCGTCCTGCCGAAGGCGAATGGTTTCGAGAAGCCTCGCAAGCTGTCCGGGCGTGGTAAAGCCACGCATGGTGTGAAGATCGAGGCCGATCGGGAAAGGTTTGAGCTTGGGGTGATCGCCGACGCAGTTCTGGCTGTACCAGGACACCAGGAAAGGATTGGCGAGAAGCCGATCGACGGTATTTTTCGCGAGATTTGACGGCACCGACGCATCGCCATCCGTTGTCACCAGCGCGAACGGCGCCTTGATGGTCGGCAGGGCCACTTCCACGAAAGTGTCGAGATCGCAGACACGCAATTCCCTGGCCCGGGTGCTCAGGCGTAGCCAGACCACGCCATATGCACCGCTATAGTGCTTGCGGAAGAAGGCCTCCGTCTGTGCCGATTCGGTCGGTGCGTATCGATACCAGCGTGGACCGGCAAAATCGCAAAACTGCCCGATGCCCTTAGACCATAACAGCGGCGGAACGCGAAGAAAGGGCAGCGCGGCGGAATGAACCGCCTTTTGCAAGAGCTTTAGCCGACGAAACCTGCCCATCTGCAAGCATTAGCCCAGGCATCAGCGCCGTTGCAACGTGGGCACGGGCATGCTCGCCCGTGCACCCGCTCTGCCGGCTTTATTAGCCGGCGAACGTATAGGCGGTCTTCACCGTAGTGTAGAACTCCGCCGCATAGCGGCCTTGCTCGCGCGGACCGTAGCTCGATCCCTTGCGTCCGCCGAAAGGCACATGGAAGTCGACGCCCGCCGTCGGCAGATTGACCATCACCATGCCGGCCTCCGAATTGCGCTTGAAATGTGTGGCGTGCTTGAGGCTCGACGTGCAGATGCCCGACGTCAGCCCGAACGGCGTGTCATTGGCCACCGCCAGCGCCTCGTCATAGTCCTTGACGCGGATGACGTTGGCGACCGGTCCGAAGATCTCCTCGCGTGAAATGCGCATGGCGTTGGTGGCTTGCGTAAACAGCGCCGGTTGCAGGTAGAAGCCCCGGGTTTCGCGATCGAGCCGCTCGCCGCCGAAGGCCAGATCGGCGCCTTCCTGGCGGCCGATGGCGATATAGTCTTCGTCCTGTTTCAACTGGCTCTGGTCGACCACCGGTCCGATCTGGGTTTTCGCATCGAGAGCGTCGCCGACGACCAGCTTGGCCAGGCGATCTTTCATCGCGTCGACGAAGCGGTCATGGATGCCGTCCGTCACGACCAGGCGGGACGATGCCGTGCAGCGCTGGCCGGTCGAGAAGTATGCGCCATTAATCGCGCAGTCGACGGCGACGGCAAGATCTGCATCGTCGAGCACGACAAGCGGGTTCTTGCCACCCATTTCGAGCTGGAACTTGCGCATGTGCTCGACGCTGGCGGCAGCGACGCGCTTGCCGGTGCCGACCGAGCCGGTAAAAGTGATGGCATTGAGGTCAGGGCTGTCGAGCATGGCCTGGCCGACCACCGAACCCTTGCCCATGACGAGATTGAGCACACCCTTCGGCAGGCCGGCGCGATGCAGGATGTCGACGATGGTCCAGGCGCTCTCCGGAACCAGCTCGGCCGGCTTGAAGACGATGGTGTTGCCGTAGGCCAGGGCTGGTGCGATCTTCCACGCCGGGATAGCGATCGGGAAATTCCACGGCGTGATGATGCCGACGACGCCGACCGCCTCCCGCGTGATCTCGACACCGACGCCCGGCCGCACGCTTGGAACCTGCTCGCCCGACAGGCGCAGCGCCTCACCTGCAAAGAAATCGAAGATCTGGGCGGCGCGCACGGTCTCGCCAACGCCCTCGACCAGCGTCTTGCCTTCTTCGCGCGCCAGCGCCCGGCCTATTTCATCTTTGCGCGCGGTGATCTCATCCGACGCCTTCCTCAGCACCGCATGGCGTGCCAGCAGACCCGATCGCGACCATGCCGGAAATGCCGCTTTCGCCGCCGCGATGGCCTGCCGGGCCTGCTCGGCGCCCCCCGACGCATATTCGCCGACCACGTCGTCGAGATTGGACGGGTTGATGTTGCGGGAGCCGGCATCGCCTACCCACTCGCCATCGATGAGGTTCTTACGAATCGGGATCATGTCGCTATCTTCCTTGTCGTCCTTCGATTGCCGTCTATCTGGACCACCGGCCGCCACACCGCAAGGCCGCCGGCGACAAAGTTCTCCTCCTCGACAGGCATGTGATAAGCAGGTTTCGGAAAAGTGTCCCACGGTTTTCCGATAAAAACCTGCGACAAACAAAAACCTATGCAGGTGAAGCATGGCGAAGCCCCGCAAGCCTGCTTAGGTGTCGCGGCGGCAAAATTTGATTCTAATGTGGTGCGACGCGGATCGCGCCGGGAGGAACTGCCATGTCCGACAGCGCGTTGCCGCTGGTGATCAGCGCGCCCGAGCCACGCACGCTCGACCTGATTTTCACACCTGAGGCACTGGCGAGATTCCGTGCCAAATACCGTATCGTCGAAACGTCGCCCGAAGGCGTCGCCGCCCTGCCGGCCGACGTGCTCGCCGAGGCGCGCTACATTGTCGGCCAGCCGCCGATCGCGCCGGAGACGCTGGAAAGAATGACGGCGCTGCGCTGCGTCTTCAATGTCGAAAGCAACCTCATCATCAACATGCCGTATGAGACGCTGTTTACGCGCGGCATCCATGTCGTCACCACCGGCCTGGTGTTCGCCGAACCCGTTGCCGAGCTCGGCCTTGCCATGGCGCTCAACCTCGCTCGCGACATCGTCGATGCCGATCTCGCCTTCCGGCAGGGCAAGGAGCTGTGGGGCGGAGACGGCAACCGGACGGCGCGACTTCTTTCCGGCGCGGATGTCGGCATCATCGGCTTCGGCGATCTCGGCCGTGCGCTCAACCGGCTGCTGTCGGGCTTTCGCACGCGGACCAAGGTTTTCGATCCGTGGCTGCCGCCGTCGATCCTGATAGAGAACGGCGTCGAGCCGGCGTCGCTCGACACGGTCCTGTCGGAGAGCGATTTCGTTTTCGTCGTCGCTTCGGTGACCAGCGAAAACCAGGGTTTTCTCGGCGCTGAAGCGTTTGCCAGAATGCGCAAAGGAGCCGCCTTCATCCTGCTCAGCCGTGCCGGCGTGGTCGATTTTCCGGCGCTGATGGAGGCCGTTCGCAGCGGTCATATCGTCGCCGCCAGCGACGTGTTTCCGGAAGAGCCGCTGGCGCAGGATCATCCCGTGCGCACGCTGCCCGGCTTCCTGCGCTCCGCCCACCGGGCCGGCGCGCTCGACATCGCCTTCAAGCGCATGGGCGACATGGTGCTGGAAGACATGGATCTGATCGACCGCGGCCTGCCGCCGATGCGTTCGAAGCGGGCCGAACGCGAGACGGTGTCGCGGATGCGTTCGAAGCCGGTCGACAAGAACTGAGCCGTCAAGCCAACGCCTGCACGGGTTTCTCAGATGGTGAACGACCAGAACAGGCAGGCCAGCGTCGCTGCGGCGAAGACGACAAAGAACAGACTTCTCAGCAGGATGTTGCGGCGCAGCTCGTTCATGAAGAGATGGCAGCCGACGACTGCTGCGACAAACAGAAAGCGCCAGTTCAGCAGCGCAGGCAGGATATTGCTTCGATCGAAAGCCCATCTGGCGGCGAGGCAGCCAATGATGGCTGCGAACAACACGACGACTGTCCAGAAGATCGCATCCGCGGCGTTCGTCAGGACGACGCTGGCGGCCCTGATCGGCAGGATCATCATCAGCAGCGCGCTGAAGAAATAGACCGATGCAAGCGGGATAAACGTCCCGGCATCGGCGACGTCGTCCAGGCGTTTTGCGCCGATCGCACCATAGGGATAGCCATGCTGGGCCACTGCCAGGCTGAGCGCCATTAGCAAAGCCGTCAATATGGCGACCAATGCGAATGAAGTGAGGGCTTTGCTCATGAGGGTCCTGTTCGGAACGAATCGAATAAGGACGTTCGTAGCCCATGGTTTGTAAATTGCTGGTAAGCGTCGAGGCCCGGCGTGACAGAGTTCCTCGACGCAATCACTCCGCCGCTTGAAGGCGTCGCGCCTCGATGATGGTCCTGATCTCGGCGCGGCAGGAGCCGCAATTGGTGCCGGCATTCAGGGTGGCGCCGATCGCTTCGACGCTGCTGCAGCCGCCGCGCACCGCTTCCGCGATCTGATTGGCGCCAACTCCGAAGCAGGAGCATACGATGGCGCCCCGGTCGGCGCGATTGCCGCCCGGCCGCCCGGCGACGATCGCCAGCCGCCCGCGCCGATCGGCATGGTCCGCGCTCAACTGCTCCACCGCCCAGCTGCGCGACACCGCGACCGGCTTGGGCGCAAGATAGAGCGCGCCAGCCAGCCGGCTGCCGGCGAAGCGGGCAAAGCGATAGTTCCCGCCGGTGACGTCATGATAGGCGAGCGTCTCGCCTTGCGCGTCCGTCCCGAAAAGCGAGCCTGCGAAAGCCGGCCAGTCCCGGCCGGCTTCCAGCGCAAGCTCGAGGCGCCAGCCGGCGGCGCAGCGGGCGAGGCTCCAATAATCAGCGTCGATCGAGGCCGGCCGTTCGGCAAACACGGCGAAGCCGAAGGCGGCAGCAGCGAAGCGTTCCGCGCGGGCAGCAACATTCTTCGAAGCCGGCTGGCCTGAAATAGCATCGGTGATGGGCGCCACCAGCGCATCGACGCGAGCGCGCGCTGAGAACTGGTCCGTCCAGTGCATCGGCACGAAGACCGAGCCTGGCCGCTGCCGCGCTGTCACCAGCGCGCGAACCAGCACCTCGCCATGCGCAGTCGAGACGCGCACGATGTCGGCATCGCCGATGCCGAAGTGCTGCGCATCCGCCGGGTGGATTTCGACGAAGGGCTCGGCCATGTGCTGGGACAGGCGCTGGCTCTTGCCAGTCCGCGTCATGGTGTGCCAGTGGTCGCGGACGCGGCCGGTGTTGAGGATTAGTGGATACTCCGGGCTGGTGCGGGTTTGCGCTGTCGGGCGGACGGCGATGAACTTCGCTTTGCGGTCGGGTGTGTAGTAGCCGCCATTGGCGAAGAAGCGGGTGCTGGGTGAGCTACGTCCAGCTTGAACACCCCCCTCTGGCCTGCCGGCCATCTCCCCCTCAAGGGGGGAGATTGGCGGTTTTGCCGGCTGCGCCCACTCATCAACCTTGGAGACTGGCGAAAGCCGAGCAGCAGGCTGATCTCCCCCCTTGAGGGGGAGATGGCCGGCAGGCCAGAGGGGGGTGCCTGGGCTCGGCGCTGGCCATTGGAAAGGCACCAGCGCGTCGTAGTCTTCTCCATCGGTCCCGGCGTACGCGCCTATATCGAAATCGCGCGCGCCGTCATTCTCGAATGCCGACAGCGCGGCGTGCTCAGCAAAAATCTCCCCTGGCGACGCATGCGAAAACGCTTCGCCAAAACCCATCCGCTTGGCCACTTCGGCGACGATCCACCAGTCGGCTCTTGCCTGGCCGGGCGTGGCCAAAAAGGCGCGCTGGCGCGAGATGCGGCGCTCAGAATTGGTGACGGTGCCGTCCTTCTCGCCCCATGCTGCGGCGGGCAGGCGGACATGGGCGTGGCGGACCGTGTCGGTCTTGGCCAGCACATCCGACACCACGACAAACGGGCAAGCCTTGATCGCCGCCTCGACGGCATCGGCATCCGGCATCGAATCGACGGGGTTGGTCGCCATGATCCACAGCGCCTTGATGCGCCCGTCGGCCACAGCCTGAAACATCTCGACCGCCTTCAAGCCGGGTTTTTCGGCCACAGTCGGCGCGTCCCAGAAGCGCTGCACGCGGTCGCGATGTTCGGGGTTTTCGATCTCCATATGGGCAGCCAGCATGTTGGCCATGCCGCCAACCTCGCGACCGCCCATGGCGTTGGGCTGACCGGTCACCGAAAACGGCCCGGCGCCGGGCTTGCCGATGCGGCCGGTGGCGAGATGACAGTTGATAATGGCGTTGACCTTGTCGGTGCCCGAGGACGACTGGTTCACGCCCTGGCTGTAGACGGTCACCGTCTTGTCAGTCGCGGCAAACAGGCTGTAGAAGCGGCCAAGCTCGTCCTCGCTCAAGCCCGTGGCAGCGGCGATACCGGCAAGGTCGAGCGCCGAGGCGGCGAAAAGGGCTTGCCCGAAGCCGGTCGTGTGCGCCGTGATATAGGTGCGGTCGAGCGCGTTATGCTGGCCGAGATAGGCGAGCAGCCCTGTGAACAGCGCGACATCGCCATCCGGCGCGATCGCCAGATGCATGTCGGCGAGATCCGATGTCATGGTGCGGCGCGGGTCGATCAGCACCACTTTCATCTCGGGCCGTTTTTCACGGGCGGCGGCGATGCGCTGGTAGAGCACCGGATGGCACCAGGCGAGATTGGAGCCGACCAGCACGATGAGGTCGGCGAGTTCCAGATCCTCATAACTGCCCGGCACCATGTCGGAGCCGAAGGCGCGGCGGTGGCCGGCAACCGATGAGGCCATGCACAGGCGCGAATTGGTATCGATATTGGCCGAGCCGATGAAGCCTTTCATCAGCTTGTTGGCGACATAATAGTCTTCGGTCAACAACTGGCCGGAAACGTAGAAGGCGACCGAATCGGGGCCGTGCTCGGCAATGGTGTGCGAGAAGGTCGACGCGACGAGGTCGAGCGCTTCGTCCCAACCGGTGCGGCGACCGTGGATCTCCGGATAGAGCAGCCTGCCGTCGAGGTCGATCGTCTCGGCCAGCGCCGAGCCCTTGGAACAAAGCCGGCCGAAATTGGCCGGATGGTCGGGGTCGCCGCGGACGGTCACCTCACCGTCCGCAGCGACCTTCGCCAGCACGCCGCAGCCCACCCCGCAATAGGGGCAGGTGGTCCTCACCTCGCGCGCTTCGTCGATCTTCATGCTCAGGCCGCGCGACTGGCCAGCGCTTCTAGCGCAATGAACAGACGCTCGCCGTCGATCCGCACCGGAATGGTGCGCACCGCACCTTCGTCGGCGCCGAGCGCCTTGCCGGTCTCTAGCGAAATCACCCAATTGTGCAAGGGACAGGTCACCGCCGCGCCATGGACGATGCCTTGGCTGAGCGGCCCGCCCTTGTGCGGGCAATGATCTTCGATGGCGAAGACCTGGTCCTCTGCCGTGCGGAAGACCGCGATCTTACCTTGAGGCGTGGCGACGCAGCGCGCGCCGCGGCGCGGAATGTCTGATATCGAGCCGATTGATATCCAGTTCATCATGATCACTCCGCCGCCTGCGCGAAGCCGACCGAAGCCATCGGCCGGAACTCGTGCTTGTCCTTGCCGGAGACGCGTTCCGACCACGGATCGACCTGCGCGAATTTCTGCGAAAAGACGAAGCGGTCGAAATAGGCCTTGCGCTTCTCGCCATCGTCCATGATCTGGCGCTTGATCTCGGCGATGCCGATGCGCTTGGCCCATTTGTAGATGCGCTCGAGATAGCGGCCCTGCTCGCGATACATCTGCGTCAGCGCCACGATATGCTCCAGCGCCTCGTCCTCGGTCTTGACCAGGCCGAGCACCTCTGTGCCCTTGATGTCGAGGCCGGCGGCCCCGGCGAAATGGATCTCGTAGCCTGAATCGACGCAGATCACGCCGACATCCTTGCAGGTTGCTTCCGCGCAGTTCCTCGGGCAGCCCGAGACCGCCATCTTGACCTTGGCGGGCGTCCACGAGCCCCACATGAATTTCTCGATGCGGACACCGAACCCCGTCGAATCCTGCGTGCCGAAGCGGCACCAGTCCGAACCAACGCAGGTTTTCACCGTGCGCAACCCTTTGGCATAGGCGTGGCCGGAGACGAAGCCAGCCTGGCCGAGATCGGCCCACACCGCGGGCAGGTCTTCCTTGCGGATGCCGAGCATGTCGATGCGCTGTCCGCCGGTGACCTTGACCATCGGGATCTCGAACTTGTCGACGACGTCGGCGATGGCGCGCAGTTCGGCGGCATTGGTGACGCCGCCCCACATGCGCGGCACCACCGAATAGGTGCCGTCCTTCTGGATGTTGGCGTGGACGCGCTCGTTGATGAAGCGCGACTGGTAGTCGTCGGCATACTCGTCCGGCCAGTCGCAGACCAGATAGTAGTTGAGCGCCGGCCGGCATTTGGCGCAGCCGCAGGAAGTGGTCCATTCCAGCTCCTGCATGACGGCGGGGATGGTCTTCAGGCCCTTGGCCTTGATCAGCCGGCGGACTTCGTCGTGGCCGAGCGTGGTGCAGCCGCACATCGGCTGCACAGCCGCCGGATTGTATTTGTCGCCGATGGTCAGCACCATCAACTTTTCGACCAGCCCGGTACAGGAGCCGCAGGAAGCGGACGCCTTGGTGTGGGCACGCACGTCGTCTAGCGAGGTCAGGCCCTTGGCCGTGATCGCGCCGGTGATCTTTCCCTTGCAAACGCCGTTGCAGCCGCAGATTTCCGCATCATCCGGCAAGGCTGCAACGGCCGCCATAGGGTCCAGGGAGGCGCCTCCTTGGTATGACTGGCCGAAGATAAGCGTGTCACGCATTTCCGATATGTCGGTCTGCTTCTTCTTGAGGTCGTTGAACCAGGCGCCGTCGGCCGTCTCGCCATAGAGCACGGTGCCGATGATGCGGTCATCCCTAAGCACCAGCCGCTTGTAGACACCGGCCGAAGCATCGCGCAGCACGATTTCCTGGCGGTCGTCGCCCTCGGCGAAATCGCCGAGCGAGAACAGCTCGATGCCGGTGACCTTGAGCTTGGTCGGCGTGTCCGAATGGACGAAGGCAGCAGCCTCGTCGCCGGCGAGTTGGCTGGCAGTGACGCGCGCCATCTCATAGAGCGGCGCGACCAGCCCGTAGACCTGGCCACTGACCTCGGCGCACTCACCGAGCGCATAGATGTCGGGATCGTTGCTGCGCATGCCGGCATCGACGACGATGCCGCGATTGACGGCAATGCCGGCTGCCTTGGCGATTGCGGCGTTCGGCCGGATGCCGACCGCCATGACCACCAGCGTCGCCGGGATGATGGTTCCGTCGGCAAGTTCCACCTGCTCGACCTTGCCGTTGCCCGTGATCGCCTGGGTGTTGGCCTTGGTGATGACCTTGATGCCGCGTTCTTCAACCGCGCGTTGCAGGAGATAGCCGGCGGCGGGATCGAGCTGGCGCTCCATCAGCGTCGGCATGACGTGCAGCACGGTGACGTCCATGCCTTGCGCGTTGAGGCCGGCCGCGGCCTCCAGCCCGAGCAGGCCGCCGCCAATGACCACAGCCTTGGCCCGCGACTGGGCGGCAAGCATCATGGCCCGGACGTCGTCCAGATCGCGATAGGTGAGCACGCCCGGCAGATCGTGGCCGGGCACCGGGATGATAAACGGCACCGAGCCGGTGGCGATGACCAGCTTGTCGTAGGGCTCGGTCACGCCATGATCGGAGGTGACTGTCTTTGCCTGCCGGTCGATGGCGACGATCTTGTGGCCCTTGTAGAGGGTGATGCCGTGCTTGATGTACCAGCCGTCGCCATGGATGATGATCTCCTCATAGGCCTTCTCGCCCGACAGAACCGGCGACAGCATGATGCGGTCGTAGTTCACGCGCGGCTCGGCGTTGAAGATGGTGACCTGGTAGCGCCCAGGCGCCTTTTCCAGGAGATGCTCCAGCATGCGCCCGGGGGCCATGCCGTTGCCGATGATGACGAGTTTTTCGGTCATATCCTGATCCACTCCGGTCTCACTCAGCCGCGTAGGAAAGGCCTGAAGCTTCGGCAGACGCCGTGCGCTCCATCCGCCGGATGGAAAAATGCATCCAGGCAAAGCAGGTGGCGACGATGACGAAGAGCAGCATGAAGCAGCTCGACCAGACGCCGGTGAGGTCGTTGAGCGCGCCGAAGGCGATTGGCAGGATAAAGCCGCCGAGCCCGCCAATCATGCCGACAACGCCGCCGACCGCGCCGACACTCTGCGGGTAGTAAGCCGGGATGTGCTTGTAGACGGCGGCCTTGCCAAGGCTCATGAAGAAGCCGAGCACGCAGGCAACGGCTATGAAGGTGAGCGGGCCGATCTCGAAATGGAAGGCGATCGGCCCGCTGATGCCATGCACGACGTAGTCTGCCGAGGGGAGAGACAGAACGAGAGTCGCGCCGGCACTGACAGCGAAGGTCCAGTAGAGCACGGTGCGGGCGCCGATCCGGTCGGAAAGCACGCCACCATAGGCGCGGAAAATACTTGCCGGAATTGAATAGGCCGCGCCGATCATGCCGGCGGTCGCAAGCCCGAAGCCGTAGACGCCGATCAGGTAGCGGGGCAGCCACAGCGACAGCGCGACGAATGCACCGAAGGCGAAGAAATAATAGAAGGCGAAGCGCCAGACCTGCAGATTCTTGAGCGGCGCGAATTCCTGCAAGAAGCTTCTCGCGGGCGCTGCCTTGCAGGCACGGCGCTCGCGGATGACCGGATCGTCGCCGGTCGTGAACCAGAAGACGGCGGCCATGACGACGAGTGCTGCCGCCCAGATTAGCGCGACCGACTGCCAGCCCCAGGAGAGAAGCACGAACGGTGCCAGGAACTTGGTGACTGCGGCGCCGACATTGCCGACACCGAAAATGCCAAGCGCCGTGCCCTGCCTGCCGGCCGGAAAGAAACGCGAGACATAGGCGACACCGACGGCGAAGGAACCGCCGGCGAGCCCAACGCCTAGCGCGGCGACCAGCATCTGTCCGTAGGTGTGCGCAAAAGCGAGCAGGAAGGTAGCGACCGCCGCCGCAAGCATGGTCGCGGTGTATACCAGCCGTCCGCCAAAACGGTCGGTCCAGACACCGAGCACCATGCGCACGAGCGAACCGGTGAGGATCGGCGTGCCGACCAGCAGGCCGAACTCCGTCTCGTTCAACCCAAGGTCCTGCTTTATACGCACGCCGATGATTGAAAAGATCGTCCACACCGCGAAGCAGACGGTGAAGGCGATGGTGGACATCACAAGCGCCTGCTGGGGAGCACTGTCCTGGCTGGGCGCGGCTGGGAGATTTGCGGTCAATGTCTGGCTCCGGCTTGCGGCGTGGGAGGCACCGCGGATGTTTGTGGGTGAATGATCAGCGGCGCGGCATCGGCGCGTGCAACGAGACCGGGCTCGCCACGGTCGGGTCTTTGCTTTCCGTCTTTGCGCCGACGGGAAACAGCAGGAGCGCGGCGGTGAACAGCGCCGCCGTCAGCGCGCTGCTGGCCAGAAAATCGCGGCGCGTGAAGTCCGCGAGGGACGCGCCAGTTCCGATCCGTTTCGTCATCGTCGTCTCCGGTTGGGCGCCGCTTGGGACCAGCGCCGTCGATCGCGTAAAAACAAAAAAGCCGCCGGCCAGGTCTTCGCGCGTCCGTCTATCCGGGATCGCGTATGACCTGAGCGGCAGCTTTGCCTGTGGCGCCCGCCATTGGACGCCGTGTCACTTGGCCCTTGCGGACCTACATTCTAAAAAGCAGGAAGCGTGCCAATTCGACAGCGCTCTAGATTACCGAATGAAATCAATGTGAACCGCAGCCGAGCGATTTTTGACCAAGCCCAGCATCGGATCAAAGATTAGTCAGAATGCCTTGCGCAGCAGCATAATATTTGTGCAATGCGATAGATTGCCCATTGCCGATGCAGATTGCCAATTGTCGATGATGACGCGTTTTTCGGTCATGGCCTTATTCCGCGGCTTCGACGAAGCGGTGGCGTTCGTAGAGGAACTTCAGCACCGCCTCGCGGCAGCGCAGGAAGGTCCGGTCGGAGGAAAGCTCGATGCGCCGGCGCGGCCGGGCGAGCGGCACGGGAAGCACCTCGCCGATGGTTGCCGCCGGGCCGTTGGTCATCATGACAATGCGGTCGGACAACAGCACCGCCTCGTCGACGTCATGGGTGATCATGATCGTCGTCGAGCCAAGCCGGGAATGGATATCCATCACTGCGTCCTGCAGATGGGCGCGTGTCAGCGCGTCGAGCGCGCCGAACGGCTCATCGAGCAGCAGGATCTTCGGCTCCATGGCCAGCGCGCGGGCGATGCCGACGCGCTGCTTCATGCCGCCCGAAATCTCAGCCGGACGCTTGTCCCTGGCATGCGCCATCTGCACGAGGTCGAGATTGCGCATGATCCAGTCATGCCGCTCGGCCCGGGTCCTGGTGCTGCCGAACACCTTCGACACCGCCAGGTTGATGTTTTCGTAGACGGTGAGCCACGGCAGCAGGCTGTGGTTCTGGAACACCACGGCGCGCTCGGGACCGGGGCTGTCGACCTCCTTGTCTTCGAGCAGGACCGCGCCGGCGGACACTCTCGTCAACCCGGCGATCAGGTTGAGCAAGGTCGACTTGCCACAGCCGGAATGGCCGATGATCGAGACGAATTCGCCCTTGTCTATGGTCAGCCGAATGTCCTTCAGCACCTCGCTGACCTGGCCGCCGCGGGCGAAGGATTTGTCGATATGGTCGAGTTTCAGGTAGGCCGTCATCGCTCTCTCCTCACTTTGCCGTTGTGCCGCGGGTGACGAAGGCGCCGACCGCCGCGACCAGGCGGTCGAGGCAAAAACCGGTGACGCCGATATAGGCGAGCGCGACGATGATGTCGGGCAGCCGCGACGAATTCCAGGCATCCCAGATGAAGAAGCCGATACCGACGCCGCCTGTCAGCATTTCGGCCGCGACGATGGCAAGCCAGGACAGGCCGATGCCGATGCGCAGGCCGGTGAAGATGTAAGGTGCCGCGGCCGGCACCATGATCTTCACGAAGAATTCGAGCTGGTTGAGCCTGAGGATTCGGGAGACGTTGCGGTAATCCTCTGGAATGTTGCGGACGCCGACGGCGGTGTTGATGATCACCGGCCAGATCGAGGTGATGAAGATGACGAAGATCGCCGACGGGCTGGAATCGCGGAAGGCAGCCAGTGACAGCGGCAGCCAAGCGAGCGGCGGCACGGTGCGCAGAATCTGGAACACAGGGTCGAGGCCGCGCATCGCCCAGATCGACTGGCCGACTAGAGCGCCGAGCGCGACGCCGACGATTGCAGCCAGGCCGAAGCCGATGGCGACCCGCTGCAGCGAGATCAGCACTCGCCAGGCCAGTCCGATATCCTGCGGACCATAGTCGAAGAACGGATGGGCGATCAGATCGTAGGCCTCGTTCCAGACCTGGCTCGGTGGCGGCAAGCTGGCATTGGGCGACGAGCAGGCGATCTGCCAGATGACCAGCATGACGGCGATAACGACTGCCGGCGGCACCAGCGTGCTCGCCAGTTTGCCAGCGATCGCGGCGGGATCGAAGCGGCGCCTCACCTTGGCGGTGAAAGCTATAACCTCTGCGGGCTTGGCAGGCGTGGGGAACGCCTTCACCTTGCTGTCCTCGATGGTTTGGATAGACATTTCGCAAAAAGCTCCCTGAGAACGTGGAGTGACAGGCGGCGCCAACGGCGCCGCTTGCCGTCGACGTCAGGCCGATGCCTTGATCTTGAGGCTGTCGAGATAGGCGGACGGGTTGGCCGGATCGAAGATCTTGCCGTCGAAGAAGGTCTCCACGCCGCGCGACGAAGAGGCCGGGATATCGGCCGCCGCGACGCCGAGGTCCTTGGCCGCCTCGCGCCACAGATCTTCGCGGTTGACCTGATCGACCAGCGCCTTGATGTCGGTGGTCGCCGCGAATTTGCCCCAGCGGATGTTCTCGGCGAGGAACCAGCTGTCGTGGCTCTTGAAAGGGTAGGACACGCCACCCTTCCAGAACTTCATGTAGAGGTCGGTGCCGGTGGCAACGCGGCCATTGCCGTAGTTGATGTCGCCCTTGAGGCGCCCGATGATGTCGGCGGTCGGCACGTTCATCCATTGCCGCTTGCCGATGATGGCCGCCATCTCGTCCTTGTTTTCCATGGCTTCGCACCATTGCTGGGCTTCCATGACGGCCATCAGGATCGCCTTGGTGGCGTTCGGGTTCTTGTCGATGAAGGCGGCGCGCAAACCGAGCGCCTTTTCCGGATGGCCTTTCCAGAGCTCGCCTGTTGTGGCCGCGGTGAAGCCGACGCCCTGGTGGACGAGCTGCTCGTTCCATGGCTCGCCGACGCAGAACACGTCCATGTTGCCGACCTTCATGTTGGCGACCATCTGCGGCGGCGGCACAACGATAGTCGAGACGTCCTTGTCGGGATCGATGCCGCCGGCGGCCAGCCAGTAGCGCAACCAGAGATCATGGGTGCCGCCCGGGAAGGTCATGGCGGCCTTCACCTCCTTGCCTTCGGCCTTTTTGGCGGCGAAGGCGTCCTTCAGCTTGGAGGCATCGAGGCCGACGCCGGTGCCGGCATATTCCTGCGCGACGGAAATCGCCTGGCAGTCGTAGTTCAGCCGCGCCACGAGCGCCATCGGCATCGGCTGGTTGTTCTGCGTCACCTTGCCGGTGTGCATCAGGTAAGGCATCGGCGTCAGGATATGGGCGCCGTCGATGCCGTTGGCTTCGCCGCCGAGCATCAGATTGTCGCGCGTCGCGCCCCAGGAGGCCTGCTTGAGCACCTCGACATCGGGCATGCCGAATTTTTCGAACAGGCCCTTCTCCTTGGCGATCATCAGCGGCGCTGCATCGGTCAGCGCGATAAAGCCGAGCTTGGCGCCGGTGACTTCCGGAGCTGCCGTCGCCGCATAGGCGCCGGACGGCAGCAGCGCGCGCGCCGCCGCCAGCGTTGCCGCGGTGGCCGCGCTCATCATCAGGAAATCGCGGCGGGTGACGCCCTTGAGGGCGGATTGGGTTTTGATGCGTTTCGTCATCGTCGTCTCCCGTTGGGCACTGCTTGGGATCAGCGCCGTCGATTGCGTGTTCGGTCAAAACAAAAAAGCCGCCGGCCAGGCCGCGCGCGTCCGTCCATCCGGGATCGCGTGTTGACCTGAGCGGCAGCTTTGCCTGTAGCGCCCGCCATTGGACGCCTATTCCGTGACCCCGAGAAGAGTCTGCCTATTGCAAAGCAGGAACCGTGCCAGTTTCGGAATGGCTGACAAACATCAATGAGATCAACGGCATGCCGCAATCGTCGGCGCGCTGGCCTGCTGGGCGAGCAAGCCAAAGATTGTTCATTAGCGCAGGCGCACGCATAATTTTTGTGCAATGCACAAGAATGGCGCGAAAATGATCAGGCTTCGGCGCGCGCCAATTTCTGCCCGGCAATGTAGGCGTCGATCTCGTCGGGATCGAATATCTGGCCATCGAAGAAACCATCGGGGCCGAGCACCAGACTGGCGCCGGCGGAGCCGACAGGTGTGGCCGACGCCAGCGCGCCCTCGACCTTAGAATTGGCGCCGGGAAGTGCGACGCCGAGCGGCTTCAGCGCCGACCGGTAAAGATCGGGGCGGTAGCAGTCGCGGGCAATAGCGAGGTTTTCCGGCGTGTGCGCGACATGCCCCCAGCGCACCATCTGCGTATAGAACCACAGCGCGTGGCTCTTCCATGGAAAATTCGCTGCCTTGCCGAAAGGAAGAAAGAAGTCCTCAACGGCCAGTTCCGCGCCACCGCCCAGCGCTACATGTCCGGTCAGGATCGGCATCTGCAGCGCCGGCGAAAGACCGAGAACGGAAGGCTGCGCCATGAGGGCGGCCAGTTCGCCGCGGTTTGCCGGATCCTGGCACCAGCGGGCCGAATGATGCAGCGCGCGCAGCAGCGCCGCCAGCGCATCCGGATTCTGCTCCGCCCACGCCTTGCGCACGCCGACCACCTTTTCCGGGCTGTTGCGCCACAGCAGCGCCTTGATGGTGACGATATGGCCGGTGCCGGCAACGACCGAGGCGCTGTTCCAGGGTTCGCCGACGCAGTAGCCGTCGATCCTGCCGGCGGCGAGCGCGTCGGCCATGAAGGGCGGCGGCACGATGACGATTTCTATTTCGCGCGACGGATCGATGCCACAGGCCGCGAGCCAGTAGCGCAGTTCGTAATTGTGTCCCGAGTGCGGATGCACGACCGCAAAGCGCAGCGGGTCGCGACCGGCATTTGCCCGCTCACGGATCAGCACCCCCAAGGCCTTGCCGGCTCGCGCCGGATCGAGATCGGGCAACGCACCATGCGCGACCATGCCCGCCCAGAGCGTGTTCGAAATCGTCACGCAGTTGCCGCCCAGTCCCAGCGAGAACGGCACGATCGTGTCGGAGGCGAGCGGGGTGAGCCCCAGATTGCAGGCGATCGGCATCGGTCCCAGCATATGCGCCAGATCGAAATGCCCGATCGCTATGCGGTCGCGGATGTTGGCCCAGGATGTCTCGCGGCTGAGCGTCAGATCGACGCCTTCGCGCGCGGCAAAGCCGATCTCTCTCGCTGCAACAAGAACCGCGCTGTCGAACAGCGGTATGAAACCGGCATTGATCTGGTGTTCGGCCGCCATGCTCAACTCTCTCCGGGATCCAGAAGGCCTGCGGCCGTCACCAGACTCTGCGCGATTTCGCTGATTTTGCGGTTCTGGTTCATCGCGGTCTTACGCAGAAGCGAATAGGCTGCGTCCTCCGACAGGCCGCGCGACCTCATCAGGATGCCCTTGGCGCGGTCGATGACCTTGCGGTCCTCCAATTCACCGCGGGCTTCTTCCAGCTCGCGCGCCATCCGCGAGAAGGCGTTGAAGCGACTGATCGCCATGTCGAGGATCGGCTTGACGCGCTCCTGGCGCAGCCCGTCGACGACATAGGCGGAGACCCCCGCTTCCACCGCGGCCTCGATCGAAGCCTGATCCGACCGGTCGACGAACATGGCGATCGGCCGCTTCACCACGCGCGAAAGCTGGAACATGTTTTCAAGCATGTCGCGGTTCGGATTTTCGAGATCGATGACGATTACGTCCGGCTCGATCTCGGCGATGCGCCGCGCTATTCCCGCAACATCGTGAACGACCGTGACCTGCTCATGCCCGGCCTCCCGCAATCCCGCCTCGATAATGGAGGCGCGGATGTGGTTTTCGTCGATCACCAGGACGGTGAGGGATTTCCGGATCATGCCGTATTTTGCGCACGCCGCGCGATTGTGCAATGCGGCACGGCAATAATCGACGCAGTCATCTCTTCGAATTCAGAGGGACCGCCATATGTTCGCGGAGCCGACCCGTTAAGCTTCTTTAAATACCATTAGTAGGGCTGACTTTGGTTTTTGTATCCACTGCGCTATCTTCCAATTGCGAACCTTGTCTCGCTGGCTAGAAGATTGGAGGTTTCCATGGATCGGCGATCATTTTTGACAGGAGTGTTTGGCATTGCTGGGGCAGTAGCCCTTGTGAGCGCAGTTCGGCCCATCAACGCAGTAGCCGGTGTACCGGACGCCAGAAGCGGCATTCTCGATGAACTCGACGCGCCGGATATAGAAACCTTCGAGGACGACGATACTCAAGCAGAGCCGGTCCGCCATCGGCGGTGGCACCGCAGGCGGCGGCGCAGGCGGCGCGCTTGGAGAAGGGTCTGCCGTCGTTACTGGCGGAATGGCTATCGGCGCGTCCGGTGCCGTCGCAGGCGTGTTTGGGTCTGGGATTGGTATTATTAGCAAATAGTGCTGAAAACCCCGGTGGTTGCCGGGGTTTTCGTTCCAGGCGACCGCTAGGAACCCTGCGGCGGATGTCACCGCAAGGTGTTGACTAGCAGAAATCCAGCGAACAGGGGGACCGCCCGGTTTTGTGAGGCCTGCCAGTGACAGGCAGGCCTAAAGAGACTGATTTCCGTAGGAGAAAACTGGTGGAGCCAATCGGAATCGAACCGACGACCTCTTGAATGCCATTCAAGCGCTCTCCCAACTGAGCTATGGCCCCACTTCCGGCAGTCTACCGGCGCCGTTGCCGGCGAAGAGATCCGGCGCGGGTTGAGACCGCGCCGTTAGTGCAGGCGGCTTCTAACCCCGCCTTCCGTCAATATCAAGCCTTCAAGAGCGGCTTTTTCTTAAGACGCCGCGAAAGTCGGCGGGCGCTCGCGTCAGAGGCCGGATCAGACTTCGTCGTCGTCGTCGCCGACGCCGATCATGTCGGCGACATCATCGTCTTCTTCCTCTTCGTCGGCGAGGAAAGTATCGTCGTCGTCATCGCCGAGGTCCACATCGTCCTCGTCATCGCCGAGATCGGGAAGATCATCGGCTTTCGCATCCTCGTCCGCCTCTTCGAGGGAGACGACCTCGACACCCTCTTCCTCCTCGGCGTCCGCTTCCTTCTCGGCAACTTCCTCTTCCTCCTCGATGGGGGCGACCTTGCCTTCCTCGAAATAGGAACGTGGATAGCTCTTGCCGGTATAGGGCGAGACGACCGGATCCTTGTTCAGGTCGTAGAATTTTTGACCCGTTTCGGGGTCGATGCGTTTGGTGCCAAGTTCGGGTTTTGCCACAGCAAGCCTCGTCGATGAAAGTTTGGTCCCCATAACCAGAGTTTACGGCGCTGTCAAAGCCTAAAGCCAACGTCATAAATCCCGGTGTTGAGAGACCTGTTGCAAGGGGATGACCATTTCGGTCCGCCGTGATACGAGACCGCCCAAACCAAAAGAAAAGGCCGGCTGCCGGCGTTTGATCCAGGGAAAACCCCATGTCGCACACTGCCGCCCCGAAACCGGCCACCGCTCGCAAATCGTTAGCGCTTTCAGGCACGGCGCGGGTGCCCGGCGACAAGTCGATCTCGCACCGCTCGTTCATGTTCGGCGGCCTCGCCTCCGGCGAGACCCGCATCACCGGCCTGCTGGAAGGCGAGGATGTGATGCGCACCGGCGCGGCGATGAAGGCGATGGGCGCGCATATAGAAAAGCACGGCACTGAGTGGGTGATCCGCGGCACCGGCAACGGCGCGCTGCTGCAACCGGAAGGTCCGCTCGATTTCGGCAATGCCGGCACCGGCTCGCGCCTCACCATGGGCCTGGTCGGCACCTACGACATGGAAACGACCTTCATCGGCGACGCTTCGCTGTCCGGCCGGCCGATGGGCCGCGTGCTCGAGCCGCTGCGCCAGATGGGCGTGCAGGTGCTGAAGGCGACGCCCGGCGACCGCATGCCGATCACGCTGCACGGGCCCAAGCACGCAGCACCCATCACCTACCGCGTGCCGATGGCCTCGGCGCAGGTGAAGTCGGCGGTGCTGCTCGCCGGGCTGAACACGCCCGGCGTCACAACCGTCATCGAGCCGGTGATGACGCGCGACCACACCGAGAAGATGCTGAAGGGATTCGGCGCCAATCTGTCGGTCGAGACCGACGAGCGCGGCGTGCGCCACATCTTCATCGAGGGCCAGGGCAAGCTCACGGGACAGACGATCGCGGTGCCGGGCGACCCGTCCTCGGCCGGCTTCCCGCTGGTGGCGGCGCTGATCGTGCCGGGCTCGGACATTACAATCGAAAACGTGCTTATGAACCCGACCCGCACCGGGCTTCTGTTGACGCTGCAGGAAATGGGCGCCCGGATCGACATTCTCGACCCGCGCAACGAAGGCGGCGAAGATGTCGCCGATCTGCGCGTGCGCTATTCCGAGCTGAAGGGCGTCACCGTGCCACCCGAACGGGCGCCGACGATGATCGACGAATATCCGGTGCTTGCGGTTGCAGCGAGCTTCGCCGAGGGCGAGACCCTGATGCTGGGGCTGGAAGAACTGCGGGTGAAGGAATCCGACCGGCTGTCGGCCGTCGCCGAAGGGCTGAAGCTCAACGGCGTCGACTGCGCCGAGGGGGAGGCCACACTGGCGGTGCGTGGAAAGCCCGGCGGCAAAGGGCTTGGCAGACATCCCAATGGACGCAACACCGTCGTCCAGACCCATCTCGACCACCGCATTGCCATGAGCTTTCTGGTGATGGGGCTGGCAGCGGAAAAGCCTGTCACCGTCGACGACCAGGCGATGATCGCGACCAGCTTTCCCGAGTTCATGGGGCTTATGAAGAGGCTGGGGGCGGAGATCGAGTGACAGTTGATGGCAATCAATAGCCTTGAAGGTTGGGGCCAAACTGAAACGTCGGCGGGACAGCGCCCCCCTCTGTCCTGCCGGACATCTCCTCCACAAGGAGGGAGATCGGCAGCTTCGGCGCTCCGCTCAATCCTGCAACGTAGACAATTGGCGAAAGCCGCGGTGACCGCCAATCTCCCCCCAAGTGGGGGAGATGTCCGGCAGGACAGAGGGGGGCGCGAAGGATCGCCACGCCTATCTGGATCATTATGCTTTTCGGTTACGGTGGGCGGCGAATGAGCACCCCCTTCACCATCGCCATCGACGGACCCGCCGGCGCCGGCAAAGGCACGCTGGCGCGGCGGCTGGCCGACCACTACCGACTGAACCTGCTCGACACCGGCCTCACCTATCGCGCGGTGGCGCATGCGCTGCTTCGGCTCGGCCTGCCGCTCGACAATGTCTCGGCCGCCGAAACCGCTGCCCGCCAGGTCGATCTGGCAAAGCTCGACCGGTCGGTGCTGTCGGCGCATGCGGTCGGCGAGGCGGCTTCGAAAGTGGCTGTCATCCCGTCGGTGCGGCGCATACTGGTCGAAAAGCAGCGCGATTTCGCCAAGGCGCCGCCGGGCGCCGTGCTCGACGGCCGCGACATCGGCACTGTCGTCTGCCCCGATGCCGACATAAAACTCTATGTGACGGCGAGCGCCGAAGTGCGGGCACAGCGACGGCTGGCCGAGATCGAGAGCATCGGCGGCACCGCCGATTTCACCGAGATCCTGGCCGATATTCTGCGCCGCGACGAGCGCGACATGGGCCGCGCCGACTCGCCGCTGAAGCCGGCCGCCGATGCGCACTTGCTCGACACGTCGGAAATGGCTATAGAAGCCGCGTTTCTTGCGGCCAAGGCGATCATCGACGACGTTCTGGCCAAGAGAAACAAAGCCTGAGCCGGGTTTTCGTCCCGTTGCCGATTGCCGGCGGCGAAAAGATACCCATATCGGGCACGAACCAGCCTGCCAGCATTCTTCATGCGCCGGAATTTGCCGCTTAGGCGGCCAAGGGCTTTTTGCAAGCCCGGAACGCCGGCAGGCCAACGCAACGCTAACCCACGGCGCCCGCCCCGCGACAGATGCGGGGCATTCCAGGAGAAACTATGTCAGTTGCAAATCCCACTCGCGATGATTTCGCGAGCCTGCTCGAAGAATCTTTTTCCGCCGGCCATTCCGGCGAAGGCCAAGTCGTCAAGGGCACGATCACCGCGATCGAAAAGGACATGGCTATCATCGACGTCGGCCTCAAGGTCGAAGGCCGCGTGCCGCTGAAGGAATTCGGCGTCAAGGGCAAGGACTCGACGCTCAAGGTCGGCGACACGGTCGAAGTCTATGTCGAGCGCATCGAGAACGCGCTTGGCGAAGCGATGCTTTCCCGTGAAAAGGCCCGCCGCGAAGAGAGCTGGGTCCGCCTCGAAGAGAAGTTCACCAAGGGCGAGCGCGTCGAAGGCGTCATCTTCAACCAGGTCAAGGGCGGCTTCACCGTCGATCTCGACGGCGCCGTGGCCTTCCTGCCGCGCAGCCAGGTCGACATCCGCCCGATCCGCGACGTCTCGCCGCTGATGCACAACCCGCAGCCCTTCGAGATCCTGAAGATGGATCGCCGCCGCGGCAACATCGTGGTGTCGCGCCGCACCGTGCTCGAGGAAAGCCGCGCCGAGCAGCGTTCGGAAATCGTGCAGAACCTCGAAGAGGGCCAAGTGGTCGAAGGCGTCGTCAAGAACATCACCGACTATGGTGCGTTCGTCGACCTCGGCGGCATCGACGGCCTGCTGCATGTCACCGACATGGCATGGCGCCGTGTCAACCATCCGACCGAAATCCTCAACATCGGCCAGACGGTCAAGGTGCAGATCATCCGCATCAACCAGGAAACCCACCGCATCTCGCTCGGCATGAAGCAGCTCGAGAGCGATCCGTGGTCCGAGATCGGAACGAAATTCCCGATCGGCAAGAAGATCAAGGGCACCGTCACCAACATCACCGACTACGGCGCGTTCGTCGAGCTGGAGCCGGGCATCGAGGGCCTCATCCACGTTTCGGAAATGTCGTGGACGAAGAAGAACGTGCATCCCGGCAAGATCCTGTCGACGACGCAGGAAGTCGACGTGGTGGTGCTCGAGGTCGATCCGGCCAAGCGCCGCATCTCGCTCGGCCTCAAGCAGACGCTCGAGAACCCGTGGCAGGCTTTCGCCAGCAGCCATCCGGTCGGCAGCCAGGTCGAGGGCGAGGTCAAGAACAAGACCGAGTTCGGCCTGTTCATCGGCCTCGAAGGCGATGTCGACGGCATGGTCCATCTTTCCGACCTCGACTGGACCCGTCCGGGCGAGCAGGTGATCGAGGAGTACAATCGCGGCGACATGGTCAAGGCGCAGGTGCTCGACGTCGACATCGACAAGGAGCGCATCTCACTCGGCATCAAGCAGCTGGCCAAGGACACGGCCGGCGAGGCAGCGACTTCAGGCGAACTGCGCAAGAACGCGGTTGTCACCTGCGAGGTCACCGGCGTCAAGGATGGCGGTCTGGAAGTGCGGCTGGTCGACAGCGGCATCGAGACCTTCATCAAGCGCTCCGACCTCAGCCGTGACCGCGACGAGCAGCGCCCCGAGCGCTTCACGGTCGGCCAGAAGGTCGACGCCCGCGTCATCGCCTTCGACAAGAAGACCCGCAAGCTGCAGGTCTCGATCAAGGCGCTGGAAATCGCCGAGGAGAAGGAAGCGGTCGCTCAGTACGGCTCGACCGACTCCGGCGCTTCGCTGGGCGACATTCTGGGTGCCGCGCTGAAGAAGCAGGGCAGCTAAGTCTGCAAACGCCACGCCTAGCGCGCGGCTCGAACACACAACCCGCGGACCGAAAGGTTCGCGGGTTTTTTTCATGATCGCGAGGAGTCGCGCAATGTCACTGGGTGGTCCGGCAACCGGTCGTGCTTGAAACGGCCGACGGAGCCTATAGTCTGCCGCATCGGCTCGAAAGATCGGCCTGAATATTTATGCGAAACGATCGGAGGCGCGAGCCCTTTGATCCGCACCGGTTTTAGTCTTGCAATCCTGTTGATCGGCACGATCGCTGTATCGGCGGCCCTGCCACCCTTCTGGCAACGCAAAGCCGAAATCCAGGCAATACTCGACAGCGGCGCCCTCGCCGGCGTGCTGGAAAGGCGCGGCCCGATCGACGCGGTCGAGCGTGTGGGAAACGACCATTACCGGGTGCGGGCCGGCGGCTGCGCACTCGACGTGCTGATCGTCGACGATGCCAGCGCGGCCGTGATGCCGGGACCGCGCAAGTTCTTGCTCAAGCTCGGCGAGCTCGTCTGCAAATGAGCCGCCGGATGACGCTGATTTTCCAGCGAGTCCTCGGCCCGATCCGATACCGGCCAATCAGGCCCTGCCGTAAAGCGGCACCAGTGTGCCGCTCATCGCCAGATTGGCCGGCGAAGCGAGGTATGCAATGGCCTCAGCGGCAGCTTCCAGGCTGACCCATTTGCTGAAATCGGCAGCCGGCATGTCAGCCCGGGTAGCCGGCGTATCGAGGGTCGAGGGCGCGACCGCATTGACCAGGATGCCCTTGCCCTTGAGTTCTTCCGCCATCGCCACCGTCATTGCCGCGACCGCCGCCTTGCTGGCGGCATAGGCGACCATGCCGGAACCGCGCCGCAGGTCGAGCCCGGCGCGCGCCGTGACATTGACGATGCGGCCCGACACGGAAGATTCCAGCATCGAGCGTATCGCCGCGCGGCAGCACAGGAAGGTGGTACGGGCGTTGGTGTCCATCATTTCTGCAAAGGACGCGGGCTCGATCTTCTCGACCGGCGCGGCGGTGAAGCCGCCGGCCAGATGGATGGATGCCCACAAATCCGTAACACTGGCGTAGAACGCATCGACCTTGGCGGGGTCGGCGAGATCGACATTGTGCGCCAGCCGGACGCGCTCATGGGCCGGGAAGGGAAAATGCGCAGGCGCGGCAGCATGGGCATTGGGCACATGGCAGATCGCGCCCTGCTCCAGCAGTTTGCCGACAACCGCGCCACCGAGCGCTCCGGTGCCGCCGGTCACCACAATATGCCTGCCGTCCAGTGTGTCCGTCATCTTCGACCGCTCCAGTCATTCATATGCCGCGCCGCCGCCGAAGGGTCGCGCCTTTCGCGCGATCACTCAACCGAAATCTCGATGACACAGCGTCGCTTGTGCGCGTCAAGCCGTCGGCTATCCATCGAAGATCGTATCTCCAAGCAGACGCTGCCACAGCACTCAATCGACAGTGATCTCGATGACATACGGCAGTCCGGTCGCCCGCGCGCGCTTAAGTGCGTCTGCCAGATGACCGATGCCGGCGAGTCGCTCGGCGGCAATGCCATAGGCTTCGGCCAGCTTGCAGAAATCAGGCGGCGCCGGCGATACGCCGACCGGCTCGACGCCGACATCGAGCATCGAGGTTTCGATTTCGCGATAGCCGCGATTGTTCCAGACGACGAAGATCACCGGCGCCGCAGCATCGAGCGCGGCTCCCAGTTCCGGCAGCGTGAACTGAAACCCACCGTCGCCGGTGAGACAAACGACCGGCGCATCGGGCACGGCAAGGGCCGCACCGATCGCGGCCGCCGGACCATAGCCCAGCGCGCCGAAGCCGGTGGCGGCGTTGAACCAGCCGCCCGGGCGGTCGTGGTCGTAATAGAGGTTGGCGGCATAGACCGGCTGGGTCGAATCGCCGACGATGATCGAGCCCGGCAATGCATCACGGATCACCTCGACGGCGCGGGTTTGCGCTTGGAGACCCGGGCTGATTTCGGCGAACGCGGCTTGCCTGGTCGCAGCGGCGCGAGCCTGACCGTCGCCCGATGGCGCCTGGTCCCTACCAATTTCTGAAAGCAGCGCCTCGAGGGCTACGCCACAATCGGCCTGGATCGAAATCGTAGCTGGTCGGCGGGCAAGCTGGTCGGCGCCGATGTCGATGCGGATGAGATTGGTAGGCAGGACAAAGCCGCCATCGCCATATCCATCATAGTCGGTCGGGCCGAACTCGGTGCCGGCGGCGATGACCAGGTCGGCGTCGGCAATCAGCGCGCGCACCGCCTTCAGGCTGGGGCTGGCCGGCACGGCAAGCGAATGGCGGTGCAGCAGGCCGCGGGCATTGGCGGTCTGAACCACTGGTGCTCCCAGCCTTTCGGCGAGGCGCTGTAACGGCGCTTCGGCTCTCCTGGCGCCGCCGCCGGCAAGGATCAGCGGTCGGCTGGCAGCCGCGCAAAGTCTTGCCGCCTCTGCTATCGCCGCCGCATCCGGTTCGGGCGGCGCTACATTCGTCAGCAAAGCCGCGATGCCATCGGCCGGCTTGACCATAATATCGGTTGGGATCTCAATATGGACCGGACCGGGACGCGAGGACGAAAACAGGGCGAAGGCGCGGGCGAGCACGCCGGGCAGTTCGCCAGCCTCGGTGACACGGTGCGAGAATAGCGCGACCTTCTCCATCATGCCGCGCTGGTCGGGCAGCTCGTGCAGATGGCCGAGGCCCTTGCCCAGTGTCGGCGTGGCGTTGACGCCTGAGATCACCAGCATCGGAACCGAATCGGCGCGGGCCTGGCCCATGGCGGTGATGGTGTTGGTCAGCCCCGGCCCGGTGATGACGAAGGCGACGCCCGGCCTGCCGCTGGCGCGCGCATAGCCGTCGGCCATGAAGCCGGCGCCCTGTTCGTGGCGCGGCGTGACGTGGCGGATCTTCGAGCGCGCCAGCCCGCGATAGAGTTCGACCGTATGCACACCCGGAATGCCGAAGACGGTGTCGACATCATGGGCCTCGAGCAAAGTGATGAGCGCTTCGCCGATTGTCGTCATTGTCTGAGCACCGGACGTGTAAGGCAAGTCGGGCCGCCCTCACAGGCGATACACAGCGCGTCCGCCTCGAAGGTCGAAACCCTGCAGCCGGCGGCCGCCATGGCCGCCGCGGTCTTCGGGAAGCCGGCGACGGCGATCACGTCGCGCGGCGTGGTCGGCAGCACATTGAGGCTGAGTCCGTTGGAGGCGAAGAACTCCTGCGCGTCGCCCTCGACCAGGCGAATGCCGCGCGCCCGCAGCATCTGGTAGAAGGCAGCCGGCAAAAGCGGTGCATAGACCAGCGCCAGATCGTCGGCGAGCGGACTGATCACCGACATCAGATGCAGGCATGCCTCCTCGCCGTGCCAGAGCGGCAGGTCGTAACCGTAGACCTGGATACCTTTGGGTGAGAGCAGGTTAGCGAGTTGCTGGATGCCCTCCTGGTTGGTGCGCACGCCGCGGCCGACGGCCAGAGTCCTTGTATCCAGCCAGACGCAGTCGCCGCCCTCGACCTGTCCGGGATGCTCGATGCGACCAAGGACAGGCACGCCCATGCGCCTGTAGGCCGCCTCGTGCAGGCCGGGCTCGGCCCGGCGCAGCGCCTTGCCCATGGCAAGGATGATGGCGCCGTGGTCGGTCATCAGCGACGGATCGTGGGTGAAGACGGAATCGGCAAGCCCGTCGTCGGCGTCGGTCAGCCATTCGATCTCGGCGCCAGATGCCGAAACCAGCGTCGTCAGCGCCTCATGCTGGGCAGCCGCCTTTTGCGGATCGAAGCCGGGGCCATAGTGCCATTCCGATGCTTCGGCGCGGTGCATGGCGCTTGCGGCGGACCGCATCAGCACGCGCTGCAGGGGCCCGGCCATGGACTGCGACCCGTATGCTTTACCCACCAAGTACTCCTGAAACATCCCATCCAGCCAATAGCTACTCAGCGAGCCGTGATCAATGGTCCAAAAAGCATGGTTGACGGAGGCAAGCGGAACGGTCCATCTTGAGAATGAGAAGTTTGTCCAGTGATGGGTAATGAGTAAAAGATTCCAGCAGCGACGGGTCCAGCCGCTTCGTGAGGCACCGAAAAGGTGATAGCGCAAGGCACGGCCCCCGCCCTGAAGCACACGGCGCAGAACAGCGCCGCCGAAGCCATCCATGTCGAGAACCTGCATAAGAAATTCGGCGAACTGCATGTGCTGAAGGGTGTTTCGCTGTCGGCGCGCGACGGCGAGGTCATCGCCATCATCGGCGGCAGCGGCTCGGGCAAGTCGACGCTGCTGCGCTGCATCAATTGCCTGGAGAATCCGACCAGCGGCATCGTACGCGTCAATGGCGAGGAGATCCGGATGAAGGCCGACAGCCATGGCCACACGGTTCCCGCCGACCGCAAGCAGATCGAGCGCATCCGCTCCAAGCTCGGCATGGTTTTCCAGAATTTCAATCTGTGGAGCCACATGACGCTGATCGAGAACGTCATCGAGGTTCCGGTGCATGTTCTTGGCGTCAAGCGCGAGGTGGCTATCGCCGAGGCCGAAAAGCTGCTCGCCCGCGTCGGCCTGGCCGAGAAGCGTGACGTCTATCCGGCCTATCTGTCGGGTGGCCAGCAGCAGCGCGCGGCCATCGCCCGGGCGCTGGCCATCAATCCGCGCGTCATGCTGTTCGACGAGCCGACCTCGGCGCTCGACCCGGAACTGATCGGCGAGGTGCTGAAGGTGATCGGCGATCTGGCGCGCGAGGGCCGCACCATGGTGCTGGTCACCCATGAGATGAAGTTTGCCCGCGAGGTCGCGACGCATGTCGTCTATCTCTATAACGGGTTGGTCGAGGAAGAGGGACCGCCGGAGCAGATCTTCGGCGCTCCAAAATCCGAAAGGCTGAAGCAATTCATCCGCAACATCGGTTAAGCCGAGGCGGATGGACAAACGGGAACAACAACAAACTGGGAGTTATTGAAATGAAGACCGTTCTGAAGACATTTGCCGCAGCGCTGTTGCTCGGCGTTGCCGCGATGGGCGTGGCCAAGGCCGATCCGGTCAAGATCGGTGTCGCCGCCGAACCTTATCCGCCGTTCACCTCGCCGGATGCCTCGGGCAAATGGGTCGGCTGGGAGATCGAATTCATCGACGCGGTCTGCGCCGAGCAGAAGCTCGACTGCGTCATCACGCCTGTCGCCTGGGACGGCATCATCCCGGCGCTGACGACCAAGAAGATCGACGTTATCGCCAGCTCCATGTCGATCACCGACGAGCGCAAGAAGACGATCGACTTCTCCGACAAGTATTACAACACGCCGACGGCCATCATCGGTCCGAAGGACCAGAAGTTCGGCGCTTCCCCGGAAGATCTCAAGGGCAAGATCATCGGCGTCCAGGTTTCGACCGTGCATGCCGACTACGTCAAGAAGCACTTCACCGAAGCCGCGGAAATCAAGGAATATCAAACCCAGGACGAGGCCAATCAGGATCTTGCCGCCGGTCGCGTTGATGCGGTGCAGGCCGATTCTATCGCGCTCGATGCCTTCCTGAAATCGGATCAGGGCAAGCAATGCTGCGATATGAAGGGCACGGTCGCGCCGGATCTGGCAATCCTCGGGCCCGGTGTCGGCGCTGGCGTCCGCAAGGAAGACACCGAGCTGAAGGAGAAGATCAACGCCGGCATCAAGGCGATCCGCGCCAACGGCAAATATGACGAGATTTCGAAGAAATACTTCGATTTCGACATTTACGGCGCCGACACACAGTCGAACTGACGGCATCCCTGAGCGAATAACCACGCGGCGCGGACAGCGCGCCGTGTGGCTTCGTCGAAATCCACCCATGCAAGCTTTCCGCTGACGGTATCGCCAGCGGTTTTGGCGCCAGCAATTCGGGGGCGACGCTGATCGACGCATTTCTTCCGGCCTCTGCGGCCCGCATCATCGAACTTCTTTCGCCGACGCCGCCTGGCTGGGGCGGAACACTTCTGGTCGGACTTCTCCACTCCGTCGAGATCGCTGCCGGTGCGTTCGGCCTCGGCCTCGTGATCGGCATTTGCGGTGCGTATGGCAAGCTCTACGGCGGACCCGTGGTGCGCGATCTGCTGGCGGTCTACACGACGATCGTCCGCGCCGTGCCGGAGCTGGTGCTGATCCTGCTGCTCTATTATGCAGGCACCGATTTGATCAACCAGCTGCTGACGGCGATGGGGTATCAGCGCATCGACATCAGCGGGCTGGTGGCCGGCATTGCCGTGCTCGGCTTCGTCCAGGGCGCCTATTCGACCGAGGTGATGCGCGGCGCGATCCTTGCCATCCCACAAGGCCAGATCGAGGCCGCAAGAGCCTTTGGCATGTCTCCCGGCCTCCTGCTGCGACGCATCACGCTGCCGGCGATGCTGCCCTTCGCCATACCAGGCCTTGCCAATCTCTGGCTGATCGCCACCAAGGACACCGCCCTGCTCGCAGTCGTCGGCTTCTTCGAACTGACATTGGCCACGCGGCAAGCGGCGGGCGTAACCAAAGCCTATCTCACATTCTTCCTCGCCGCAGGCATGATCTATCTTCTGTTGACGCTGGTCTCCAATCTGATCATCGGCCGCATCGAGGCCCGGGCTCGGCGCGGCATGCCTTCCGTCAAGGAGGCGCGTTGATGGCTGTCGAAGCGACCATCGTCAACGTAGCCGCCCGCGCGTCGCTGTGGCTGCAGCCGCACCGCATCGTGCTGGTCCTGATCGGGCTGGCTCTGGTTCTGGCCGCCGCCTTCTTCATGCGCTGGGACTGGCTGCCGCAATATTATGAAATGGCGCTTGTCGGGATCTGGCGCACGCTCTGGATCCTGGCCGTCACCTGCATACTGGGCTTCACGCTCGCAGTGCCGCTCGGGCTGGCGCAGGCGGCCGGCCCCTTCTGGCTCGCGGCGCCCGCAAAGACTTTCTGCACCGTCATCAGGGGAACGCCGCTGCTGCTGCAGCTCTGGCTGCTCTACTATGGGCTCGGCTCGCTGTTTCCACAGTATCCATGGATTCGCGAATCCTGGATGTGGCCGTATCTCAGGCAAGCGTGGCCCTACGGCGTCCTGGCGCTGACCTTGTCCTTCGCCGGTTATGAGGGCGAGGTGATGCGAGGCGCCTTTGCCGGGGTGCCGAAGGGCCAGCTCGAGGCCGCCCGCGCGTTCGGCATGAGCCGCTGGAAGATCCTCCGGCGGATCTGGCTGCCGCAAGCCTTTTACCGGGCGCTGCCGACGCTGACCGGCGAAACCGTGCTGCAGTTGAAATCGACGCCGCTGGTGGCGACCATCAGCGTGATCGACATATTCGCCGTCTCGTCCAAGGTGAGGCAGGGCACCTTCCTCACCTATGAACCCTTGCTGCTCCTGGCGTTGATCTATATGGCGATCACCGGCATCCTGGTCTTCGCCCTCGGCAAGATCGAGGCGCGGATCCCGAACAAGATCGGCTAGGGTTTTTAGTGAGTAGTCGGTAGTGAGTAGTGCGTAGGCAGTCGCTCACACTACTCACTAAATCCCTACTCACTACTCACTAGAGGCACTCACAATGCAACTCAGTCTCGACCAGGCGACAGGGCTGTGCCGGATGGCGGCGCTCGGCGCCGGCGCCAATGAAGAAGCGGCGCAGTCGCTCGCAGCCTCCATCGTAGCGGCCGAGGCGGAAGGTCTGTCGACGGTCGGGCTGTCGCATTTCATCGACTATCTCGAAGCGCTGGAGGCCGGCCGCATCGACGGCAAGGCCGAGCCGGTCATCACCAGGCCGGCTTTGGCGATCTATCTCTCCGACGCGCGTGGCGGTCTGGCGCATACGGGCTTCGACCGCACGATCGACGGTCTCGCCAAGGCGGCGCGCCTGTTCGGCGTCGCCATCTTTTCGCAGAAGAACGCCTATACATGCGGCGCACTCGGCTATTTCACCGGGCGGCTGGCCGCGCAGGGGCTGGTGTCCTTCGCCGCGACCAACGGACCGGCTGTGCTTGCCGGCTCGGGCTCGGTCAAGCCGGTCTACTGTACCAACCCGATGTCCTTCGCCGCGCCCGCCGCCGACGGAGCGCCACTGGTCATCGACCAATCGTCGAGCGCCACGGCTTTCGTCAACATCCGCAAGGCGGCCGAGGACGGCAAGAAAATTCCCGAAGGCTGGGCCTTGGACGTCAGCGGCAACCCGACCACCGATCCCGCTGCCGCCATGAAAGGCGCGATGCTTGCCTTCGGTGGCCAGCGCGGCGCCAACATCGCGCTGATGGTCGAAGTGCTGGCGGCGGGCCTATCGGGCGCCAACTGGTCGCTCGATGCACCATGGTTCACCGACGGACCGGATAGCCCGGGAACCGGCCTCTTCGTGCTGGCCGTCGAGCCCAAGCTGCTCGATCCGGATTTCGAGAAGCGCATGAAGGACCAACTCGACCGGTTGCGCCGCCGCTACGGCGTGCATGTGCCCGGCCGCGCCCGAGCCGAAGCGGCGGAGAAGGCGGCGGCACGGGGCATAACGGCGCCCAAGGCCGTGGTCCAACGCATCTCCGAATTCGCCGCCCGGTATTCTTCGTAGAAAGTTTGTCTGCGTTTTTTTCGCCGTCGTTGAACCTTTTTGCGCTGTGCCGCGACCAATGCCTGTCCGGGGTGGGGTTTGCCCGGGCGGTGACATCCGGGCCCGATGTGTCCAAGGCTGAGGCGGGCGTCTCACGTCGTCCTGATACCGTCTCAGGTCAGGCCGCCTCGTCGGACCTTGACGCCGACCATGGAAGTCACCCGGAAAACCCCGCTTCGGCGGGGTTTTCTGCGTTCTCTCGGATCTGATCGGTTAACATGCCTGTTTTGTCAACTTTTGTTCATTTGACTTTAACCGAGGTGGTCGGGTGTTTGCGCCGAGCAGCAAAAGAGGAGCCCCAATGTCCGCAAGCACCGACAATTCCAGCAGAAGCCTTTTCTTCCCAGCGCTTGGCAGCCTCTATGCGGCGCTGAACACCGCCTCCGAAACCATCCTGCGTGCCGTGGCCGGCATCTTCCTCACCATCCATGGCTCGCACAAGATCACCGATCCGTTCGGCGCCGCCGAGATGGTCGAAGGCCTCGGCTTCTATCCCGGCGCATTTTGGTCTCTGCTGCTGGCCTGCACCGAGTTCTTCGGCGGCATTTTCATCGCCATCGGCCTACTGACCCGCCCGGCCGCTTTCGCCGGAATGTTCGTGCTTCTGGTGACGGTGTGGTTCCACTGGGTCACCATGGGTCAGGGTTTTTCCGGCGCCGAGAAATCGCTGCTGTGGGCGGCGATCCTGTTCTTCTTCGTCATCCGCGGCGGCAACCGCCAATCGACCGACGCGCGCATCGGCAGAGCGTTCTGAACCAGCCGAAGCAGAGGCATCGGCGACAATTGATCGCCCTTTGCCTTTGATGCGAAACCGATTATGAAACGGCTTCAGCCAAGCCCCAGTAGATCTGGGCCCCAGTAAATCTGGAAACTGCGCCGGAGCCAGCAATGACCGAAATCCTGCAGACCCCAAAGCTCGTCGTCGTGTTTGGCGGCTCCGGCTTTGTCGGCCGCCACGTGGTGCGGGCGCTGGCCAGGCGCGGTTATCGCATCAGGGTCGCCTGCCGCCGGCCCGATCTCGCCGGCCATCTGCAGCCGCTCGGCAATGTCGGCCAGATCCAGCCGGTGCAGGCCAATGTTCGCGTGCGCTGGTCGGTAGACCGCGCCGTGCAGGGCGCCGACCATGTCGTCAACCTGGTGGCGATCCTGCATGAGAGCGGCCGGCAGAAATTCACATCCGTCCACGAATTCGGCGCCCGCGCCGTCGCCGAAGCGGCGCGCGCCGTCGGCGCCGGCCTCACCCATATCTCGGCGCTGGGCGCCGATCTGAACGCGCAATCGGACTATGCGCGCACCAAGGCGCTCGGTGAGAAAGCGGTCCTGGAAACCATCGGCGATGCCGTCATCTTGCGGCCGTCGATCAATTTCGGGCCGGAGGACAGCTTCTTCAACCGCTTCGCCAACATGGCGCGTTATTCGCCGGTGCTGCCGCTGATCGGCGGCGGGCAGACCAAATTCCAGCCGGTCTATGTCGGCGATGTCGCCGAAGCGGTGGCGCGCTCGGTCGATGGCAAGGTCCAGGGCGGCCGGGTCTATGAGCTTGGCGGACCGCAGGTGCTGACCTTCAAGGAATGCATGCAGGAAATGCTTGCCATGATCGACCGCAAACGGCTTCTGGTGTCGGTGCCGTGGTGGGTGGCGAACATGCAGGCATCGATCCTCGGGCTTTTGCCCAATCCGCTGCTGACCAAGGATCAGGTCCTGCAGCTGCGCGAGCACAACATCGTGTCGGACGCGGCCACCAGGGAAGACAGGACGCTCGCCGGCCTCGGCATCCAGCCGCAGTCGATCGGCAGTATCCTGCCGAGCTATCTCTGGCGCTACCGCGCCGCCGGCCAGTTCCAGCGCAAGACAGCGGCTTAGCCAATCAGGCGCTCCACTAAAAGCGCCGTGTGACCTGCATCGGCAGGCCGCCCTGCGGTTGCGTCGTCAGTTTCTGCACCGGCCATGGCTTGGTCTCGGCGGTGGTGTCGAAGCGAAACCGCGACAGCATGATGGCCAGCGCGATGATCGCCTCCTGCATGGCAAAGCTGGCGCCGATGCAGACGCGAGGGCCGGCGCCGAACGGCAAATATTGGAAGCGGTCGATCTTCTCGCGATTTCCCGGATGAAAGCGTTCGGGCATGAAGGCGTCAGGCCTGTCCCACAGCTTGCGATGACGGTGAACGACCCAGGGCATGACCAGCACCGCGGCGCGGCGCGGTATATAGAGGCCGTTCCAGGTTTCGGGCTCGATCGGCTCGCGATTGATCGATGGCGCCGGCGGATAGAGCCTGAGCGCTTCGTCGAACGCGGCGCGGGTGAACGGCATGGCGTCGAGCCACTTTGTCGGGTCGGGCTCGCGGGCCAGCACGGCGTCGATCTCGCGCTCGATCTTTTCGCGCTCCCAAGGCGCTTCGGCCAGGCAATAGAGCGTCCAGCCAAGTGCTCGCGCCGTGGTTTCGTGGCCGGCGCCGATGAAGGTGATGATGTTGTCCTCGACCTCGGCGCGCGTCAGCCCATCCGGACCCTCCGCCTTGAGCAAAAGCGTAAGAAAATCCTGTGGCACCTTGTCCGGATCGCGCTTGACCCGCTCTTCGCGCATCTTGACGGTGTCGGTGACGATCTTGCGGAAATAGGCCATGGTCTTGCGGCCGCGGATGCGGGTCAGGCGCGGCAGCCATTCGGGCGCCCGCAACAGGTCGAGCGGATCAACCCGACCCATGGTCTCGAACAACCGGTCGATCTCCTTGGCGAAGCTGCCCGGTTCGCCTGATATTTCGCCGGAAAACAGCGTCTCGGCCAGGATGTCGAAGGTAAGCAGCGTCATGTCATGGGCGATGTCCGACGTGCCGCCGCTCTCGTAGCGCGTTACGAACTCCCGCGTGCGCCTCAGCATCGGCTCGGCAAAACCGAAGATGTGGCGCGGCGTGAACACCGGCGCCATCGCCTTGCGTGAACGCCTCCATACCTCGCCTTCGGCGGTCAGCAGGCCGTCGCGCAGGATCGGCCGCAGGATCATCTGGCGCACCGTCGCCATCTTGTAGTTTTTGGCGTTGTCGACCAGCACGTGGCGGATCAGGCCGGGGTCGTTGGCGATGACCAGCGGCCCCCCGATGCCGATCACCGATATCCAGGGTTGGTTATAGGTCGGCTCGCCCCACAGTTCGAGCGGGTTGCGATAGACGATACGGATCATCTCCAGCGTCGAAGGCGGCGACGTGCGCGGTTTCGGCGCCGGCGGGACGAAGGGGGCGGGCTGACTGTCCATGGCGTGCTCCGCTGGTGAACTCAATGTAGGGGCTGGCAAGGCAACCGTCCATGTGGCCGAACGGCAAAGGCGAAGCATCCCGCTCCCGGATGTGACCGGAGCACCGCCAAGTGCCTGCTTGCCGGAACAGGCCGGCCTGCTCCTGTTGCCGCCGCTCTGTCCCCAACACCGGCTCGACTTCTCGGGTCCGATGCCCCAACCGGCCAGGCGTGCTCTTCCTCCATTCGGAAATGCTTGCAAACCTTGGAAAAACCGCCTTTTGCGCCTATATCTAGGGCATCAAGGACGCGCGATTCGGAGCCGATTTTTAGCGCTGGATATGCGGCATCAATCAGACAGGTTTTCATGAGCGATCAGATCGACAACGCCAGCGGCGCTGAGGCCGAGTACGGCGCCGATTCCATCAAGGTTTTGAAGGGGTTGGATGCCGTCCGCAAACGGCCGGGCATGTATATCGGCGATACCGACGACGGCTCGGGCCTGCATCACATGGTCTACGAGGTGGTCGACAACGCCATCGACGAGGCGCTGGCCGGCCATGCCGACCTCGTCACGGTGACGCTCAACCCCGACGGTTCGGTGACGGTCATCGACAATGGCCGCGGCATTCCGACCGATATCCATACCGGGGAAGGCATTTCGGCGGCCGAAGTGATCATGACGCAGCTGCATGCCGGCGGCAAGTTCGACCAGAACTCCTACAAAGTGTCCGGCGGCCTGCACGGCGTCGGCGTCTCGGTGGTCAACGCGCTGTCGGCCTGGCTGAAGCTGAAGATCCGCCGCAACGGCCAGATTTACGAGATGAGCTTCACGCACGGCAACGCCGACGCGCCACTGAGGGTCACCGGCACCTACGAGCAGCGCAAGGTTGCCGGCACCTATGAGGGGCGGAGCGGCAGCGAAATCACCTTTTTCCCGTCGTCCGAAACCTTTACCATGGTCGAGTTCGACTTCGGCACGCTGGAGCATCGGCTGCGCGAACTCGCCTTCCTGAATTCCGGCGTGCGAATCGTTCTGACCGATGCCCGCCATGCCGACGTCGTGCGCCATGAGCTGCACTATGATGGCGGGCTGGAGGAGTTCGTCAAATATCTCGACCGCGTCAAGAAACCGCTGATCGACAAGCCGATTGCGATCAAAGCCGAGCGCGACGGCATCACCGTCGAAGTCGCCATGTGGTGGAACGACAGCTACCACGAGAACGTGCTGGCCTTCACCAACAACATTCCGCAGCGCGACGGCGGCACGCACCTTGCCGGATTCCGTGGCGCGCTGACGCGCCAGATAACCGGCTATGGCGACTCCTCGGGCCTCACCAAGAAGGAGAAGGTGGCGCTGATCGGCGACGATTGCCGCGAAGGGCTGACGGCGGTGTTGTCGGTCAAGGTTCCCGACCCGAAATTCTCGTCACAGACCAAGGACAAGCTGGTCTCATCCGAAGTCCGCCCGGTGGTTGAAGGGCTCGTCAACGAGGCGCTCGGCACCTGGCTCGAGGAGCATCCGGCCGAGGGCAAGGTTGTCATCGACAAGGTCATCCAGGCGGCTGCGGCGCGCGAAGCCGCGCGCAAGGCGCGCGACATCACCCGCAAGAGCTCGCTCGGCGTCACCTCGCTGCCCGGCAAGCTGGCCGACTGCCAGGAACGCGACCCGGCGAAATCCGAAATCTTCATCGTCGAGGGCGACAGCGCCGGTGGCTCGGCCAAAGGTGGCCGTTCGCGGCAGAACCAGGCCATTCTTCCGCTGCGCGGCAAGATCCTCAATGTCGAGCGGGCCCGCTTCGACCGCATGCTCGGCTCCGACATGATCGGCACGCTGATCACCGCGCTCGGCACCTCGATCGGCAAGGACGAGTTCAACGCCGACAAGCTGCGTTACCACAAGATCATCCTGATGACCGACGCCGACGTCGACGGCGCCCACATCCGCACCTTGCTGCTGACGTTCTTCTTCCGGCAGATGCCGGAGCTGATCGAGCGCGGCCATCTCTATATCGCGCAGCCGCCGCTCTACAAGGTGACGCGCGGAAAGAGCTCGCAATACATCAAGGATGAAAGCGCCTTCGAGGAATTCCTGATCGGCTCGGGGCTGGAAGAGGCGTCGCTTGCGCTCAGCACCGGCGAGGTGCGGGCCGGACAGGACCTGCGCAGCGCCATCGACGATGCGCTGGCGGTGCGCCAGCTCATCAATGGGCTGCACACACGCTATAACAGAGGCGTGGTCGAGCAGGCGGCGATCGCGGGCGGGCTCAACCCGGAGGTTTTCGCCGATCTCGGCCGGGCCAACGCCATGGCCGAGCGTGTCGCCCGGCGTCTCGACATCATCGCCGAGGACACCGAACGCGGCTGGACCGGCCGCATGTCGACCTCGAACGAAGGCATCGGCGGCTATGTGTTCGAGCGCACGGTGCGCAGCGTCAAGGAGTTCGCGCATCTCGATCTCGCGCTGATCAATTCGGCCGATGCCCGCCAGCTCGACCGCTATGCGCCGCGCCTGGCAGAGGTCTATGGCGAGCCGCCGGTGCTGCGCCGCAAGGATGTGGCCGAAACCATCTCGGGACCGCTGGCACTGCTCAACGCCGTGTTTGCCACCGGACGCAAGGGCCTGACCATGCAGCGCTACAAGGGCCTCGGCGAGATGAACGCCGAGCAGCTCTGGGAAACCACGCTCGACCCGAATGTGCGCTCGCTGCTGCAGGTCAAGGTCAATGACGCGACGGACGCCGACTCGCTGTTTTCGCGACTGATGGGGGACGAGGTCGAACCCAGGCGCGAGTTCATCCAGGAAAACGCGCTGTCGGTCGCTAATCTGGATATCTGAAGCCCAAGCCGGGTGCTCAATTTCGGATGTTTGAGACATAATTGGTAGGCTTAAGCTTACCAAACATGTCTACCGCCCCCAACAAAGATCACTGAGGGCCGGCCGGAACGGAACGGCTTCCAAGGCATTGTAATCGATCAACGATCACAATAGCCGCAGGAGGCACTCATGGGACGTGGCATTTTGCTCTGGCTTCTCGGAGTCCCGATTCCGATCATTATTCTCATCATGCTTTTCGCACGGTAGGGGGCTGACATGCAGTCAACCCTAACGGCTGTCGACGTTTCCACGCCGACGGAATCCTCCTCCACCGCTGTCAGCTGGGGGCCGATCATTGCCGGCGCGTTCGCTGCCTCGACGCTGACCTTGATCCTGATGCTGCTCGGCTCCGGGCTCGGGCTGACCATGGTTTCGCCGTGGTCCGGCTTGAGCACCTCGGTCACAACTTTCGCGGCCTCCACCGCGGCGTGGCTGATCATCGTGCAGTGGCTGTCGTCGGCTCTCGGCGGCTATCTTGCCGGGCGGCTGCGCACCAAATGGGTCGGCGTCCACACCGATGAAGTCTTTTTCCGCGATACCGCTCACGGCTTCCTCGCTTGGGCGCTTGCGACCTTGCTCGTTGCCGCGGTGCTCGGTTCGGCGCTCTCCGCGGCTATCGGAACTGGTGTCCAGGCCGCTTCGACTGTCGCGTCTGGCGCGGCAATGGGCGCTTCGGCAGGTGCTAGTGCGAACGTCGGAAGCGGCTCGACCGACAACGCAACGTCGTACTTCGTCGATACGTTGTTCCGCCCGGCCGATGCGGCCAGGCTTGCTGCCGCCAATCCGGAGAGCGATGCGGCGGCCACGGCGCAGGCTTCACGCATTTTGATCGCGAGCGCAGCTGCAGGCGAAGTTTCGGCAGACGACAAGACCTATCTGTCGCAGTTGGTGGCTGCCCGCACGGGGCTGTCGGAACCGGATGCCAAGGCCCGTGTGGATGCGGTGATTGCCAGGGCACAGGAAACAAAGGTCCAGGCCCAGCAGGCCGCCGATACCGCCAGGAAGGCCGGTGCCAGTTTTGCGCTGGTTGGCGCGCTGTCCCTGGTCGTCGGCGCCTTCATCGCGAGCGCGGCGGCCGCCCTTGGCGGCAGGCAACGCGACGACGAGGAGGCGGTCTTCCTGACCAACCGTTGATCGGTGCTTGACGGTGCCCTCCATGCCGGACTGTGAGCCGGCATGGGCCTGTTGTTTTAATGGCGATCGCCATGGATTGCGCGCGCTGATTCGCCGAGACGAGCGGGCTCCTATTTTCCAGCAGCGATCGTCGGCACTGCCTGACTTGGCTCGAATTTGCGGCCGAGGTCGACTGCGTCGCGCAGCACGTCAATATGCGAACGCGGCGTGCCGGCGGCTGGGGCGATCTCGATACCGGTAGCCTTCAGTGACCAGTAGAGCGTGTGGGTGAAGATGCGACCACGCGAACTGCGCAACTTGACCTGAATGTCCTCCACGCCGGGGCCGAAATTTTCTGCCATCGGCCCGGAAATCGGGTCGCCCGTCAGCCAGCCATTGCCCCGGTCGAAGATATTGGTCCAACGGGTCGCGGCAAACACCGCACCATGATGCACCGCCCGCTGTGGCTTGCCCGAACGGCTGCGCCCTTCCTGGTAAAGGACGGTTCCACCGGCCGCCGTCTCGGCAATCGGCGGGCATGCCGAGAACAGCCGCTCAGCGATGCCGCGCCTGAATTCGGCGAGATTGTAGGTCACCAGAAATTCGCTGTGAGTCAGCGGACTGCCAAGCGTGACGAAATCGCTGATCTTCCATGGTAATGGATGATCGGCGTCCCTGACGCGAAGCTGCCGATAGAGCTCCCATTGGGCGCGCCGGAATCCGGAAAAATCATCCAAGCTGGGCCACGCAGCACCATCTGACTTGAGCGTGGCCTTGTCGACGGCGTGGATTGCCTTCAGCCTCGCCTTGTCGCGGGCAGCTTCCAGCTTTCGGGGCCTGAAATCGGCCCACAATATCTGCAGCAGATCATAGGCGATGATTGATCCCAGGCTGTGCGAGACCAGCACGATCCGGTCGTAGCCATCGTCCATCATGAGACGCCTCAGCAGCGTCAGGCCACGGTCGCGGACAAGCGCGCGCTTCTCGACCGTTGCCGCTTCAGCACGCACATAGGCGGCCACATCGCCGAAATAAGGCAGGCCAAATCGGTCCACCAACCAGATGACGAACGAGGCCAGGATCGTGACGAGCGTGCCCGTGGTCCAGGAAAGATACCCTTGCGAGGCCGATGTCGCGAGCACGAGCGCCGCACACAGGACCGTTATGACGGCCAGAAGCGTGACGACATAAAGCCCACGGGCATCGCGCGGAATGTCGGCGGGCTTGCGCCAGAGCAGGCTCGTCACCCAGGCTGCAAGCCGGCCCCGTGTCGTGCCTTGCGTGATGTCGGCCCAATAGAGCTCGTAGAAATCGGTGCGGCGGCCAGCGACGTCGTAAGGGGTGGTGATCCGGCGAAGCTCATGCGAATTCGTCCGGCTGTCGGGCGTGATCCAGCTCCGGTTGATCTTCTCGCCGGCGGGCCGGCCCGGATCGGAGACACGGGCATAAAACGGCACGCGAGCGGGATCGTGACTCCAAACAGCCTGAACAAATTCCCTCAGCGTGCTCATGGGCTGCTGTTCGCCCATGCCATGCACGATGACCACAGCCTGACTGAGCTTGCGCGGCGTTTTACCCGGGGCCGGCGTACTGCCCGTGACCGGCGACGCAGCAGGATGAAGGTCGGACACCAGTGCCTCCGTTGGTGAAAATCCCGGAACAGAATTCGCCCATCGTAGCTCTGAAACCGGCATGGAAGCAAAGACGTCGGATGCTCAGGGTCAAGAAAAAACCCGGCGGGGAGCCGGGCTTAATTCGAGCAACCGGCGGTGTATCGGCGCCGCGAAGCCGGTCAGTGATCCATCGCCTTGACGATCTCTTCGGTCATCTTCTTGGCGTCGCCGAGCAGCATCATGGTGCCGTCCTTGTAGAACAGCGTGTTGTCGATGCCGGCGTAGCCGGAGCCGAGCGAGCGCTTGACGAACAGGCAGGTGCGCGCCTTGTCGACATCGAGGATCGGCATGCCGTAGATCGGCGACGACTTGTCGTCACGAGCCGAAGGGTTGGTGACGTCGTTGGCGCCGATGACATAGGCGACGTCGGCCTGCGCGAATTCGGAGTTGATGTCCTCCAGCTCGAATACTTCGTCGTAAGGCACGTTGGCTTCGGCCAACAGCACGTTCATGTGGCCCGGCATGCGGCCGGCGACCGGATGAATGGCGTATTTCACGTCGACACCGGCTGCCTTGAGCTTGTCCGCCATCTCGCGCAGCGCATGCTGCGCCTGGGCGACCGCCATACCGTAGCCCGGCACGATGATGACCTTCTGTGCGTTCATCATCAGATAGGCGGCATCGTCGGCCGAACCCTGCTTGACCGTGCGCTCGATGCCGTCGTCCGCTGCGGCGGAAGTCTCGCCGCCGAAGCCGCCGAGGATGACCGAGATGAAAGACCGGTTCATGCCCTTGCACATGATGTAGGACAGGATCGCACCGGACGAGCCGACCAGCGCGCCGGTGATGATCAGCGCCAGATTGCCGAGCGTGAAGCCGAGTGCTGCCGCAGCCCAGCCCGAATAGGAATTCAGCATCGAGACGACCACCGGCATGTCGGCGCCGCCGATCGGGATGATGAGCAGGACGCCAAGGACAAGCGATGCCGCGACGATCAGCCAGAACACCAGCTTGGACTCGGAGGTGACCAGCAGCACGATCAGCACGATCAGCGCGATGCCAAGCGCCGCGTTGATGACGTGGCGGCCGCCGATCATGATCGGCTTGCCCGACATGCGGCCGTCGAGCTTGAGGAAGGCGATGACCGAGCCGGTGAAGGTGATGGCGCCGATGGCGACGCCGAGGCTCATCTCGATCAGCGCCTGAGCATGGATATCGGCGACTGTGCCGATGCCAAAACTTTCCGGTGCATAGATGGCGGCAGCCGCCACCATGACCGCGGCGAGGCCGACGAGCGAGTGGAAGGCGGCGACCAGCTGTGGCATCGAGGTCATGGCGATGCGCCGTGCGGTGACCGCGCCGACCGAGCCGCCGATCAAAAGACCAAGCACGATGAGGCCGAAGCCGCCCGCCGAAGGGGTCGCCAGCGCCAGCGTGGTGGCGATGGCAATGGCCATGCCGATCATGCCGTACATGTTGCCCTGGCGGCTGGTGGTCGGGTGTGACAGGCCACGCAATGCCAGGATGAACAGGATTCCGGAGACCAGATAGAGGAAGGAGGCGAAGTTGGCGTTCATCTCGCTCTACTTGTCCTTCTTCTTGTACATGGCCAGCATGCGCTGGGTGACGAGGAAGCCGCCGAAGATGTTGACCGAGACCAGCATCAGCGCGACGAAACCGAAACCGGTGGCGATGCCGGACGCCGAGATGCCGACGGCAAGCAGCGCGCCGACGACGATGACCGAGGAGATGGCGTTGGTCACTGCCATCAGCGGCGTGTGCAGCGCCGGCGTCACCGACCAGACGACGTAATAGCCGACGAAGATCGCCAGGACGAAAATGGCGAAACGGAAGACGAACGGATCGATCGCCCCGCCGGACAGCGCGTGCGCAGCGTCGGCTGCCGCATCGGTGCCGCCTGGAGCGGTGGCCAGATCCTGCACCGCGAGCCGGACGGCAGCGGTCGCCTGGTCGAGCTGGTCGAGGGCTTTCTGCAAGGTCTGGTCCATCACGCGGTCCCTTTCGACTTCGATGGGGGCGACATGGGTGCGACCGGTTTCTTGGGCGCGGCCTTCTTTGCAGCAGCCGGTTTCGCGGAAGCGTCGGCGACCATCGTTTTGGCCGGGATCGCCGGCGGTTCGACACACGGCGCTTGCTCAACCCTGACGAAAGCCGGATGCACGACCTGGCCGCCATCGGTCAGCATCGTCGCCTTGACCAGATCGTCGTCGCGGTTGATGGCAAGCGTCTTCGTGGTCTTGTCGACCAGCGTCTCGAGGAAGGCAAAGAGGTTCCTGGCGTAGAGCAGCGAGGCGGATGCCGCGACGCGGCCCGGCACGTTGAGATGGCCGACGATCTTTACCCCGTTGGCCGTGGTCACCACCTGCCCGGGCACGGCGCCTTCGACATTGCCGCCGCGCTCGACCGCGAGGTCGACGATCACCGAGCCCGGCTTCATCGAGGCGACCATCGCGGCCGAAACGAGCTTCGGCGCCGGACGGCCGGGAATCAGCGCCGTGGTGATGACGATGTCCTGCTTGGCGATGTGCTCGGCGGTCAGTGCCGCTTGCTTGGCCTGGTATTCCCTGGACATTTCCTTGGCGTAGCCGCCAGCGGTCTCGGCGGCCCTGAACTCCTCGTCCTCGACCGCCAGGAACTTTGCTCCCAGCGAGGCGACCTGCTCCTTGGCGGCGGGGCGCACGTCGGTGGCGGTGACGACGGCGCCAAGCCGTCTTGCCGTCGCAATGGCCTGCAGGCCGGCGACACCGACGCCCATGATGAAGACCTTCGCCGCCGGCACAGTGCCGGCCGCCGTCATCATCATCGGCAGCGCCCGGTCATATTCGGCAGCCGCGTCGATCACCGCCTGATAGCCGGCGAGGTTCGCTTGGCTGGACAGGACATCCATGGACTGGGCGCGGGTGATGCGCGGCATGAACTCCATCGAGAAGGCGGTGACGCTGGCCCTTGCCAGAGCATCGACGGCAGCATCGTTGCCGTAGGGATCCATGATGGCGATGACCGCTGTGCCCCGGCGATAGGCCTTCAGCTCCGCTTCACTAGGCCGGCGCACCTTCAGCACCACATCGGCCTTGGCGACATCGCCGGCCTTGCCGATCGCAGCGCCCGCCTTGGCAAACTCCTCGTCGGGAATGCGCGATGCCGTGCCGGCGCCGCTTTCGACGATCACGTCGAACCCCAGCCCCGCCAGCCGCTTCACCGTGTCCGGCGAGGCGGCAACGCGCGGCTCGTTCGCATCGAGCTCACGAGGGATGAAAACCGTCTGTCCCACCGCATGATCCTTTCGGCTGGAACCTGTCTGCGCAGGACGCCGGCCGGACTTCCGGCGATGTCGCGGGCAAGGGTTTGAAGGGCAAGGAGTTTTGAAGAATTTACCGGAGAATGAAGGCGCCGACGGCGAGGATCAGAACGAACAGGATAAACCCGGAGAAGAAGCCGCCCGCAAAGAAGCCGAAAGCCATTGCCAAGAGCACGGCGGCGCAAAAGAGCGATCCGTATTTGGCGAGCATGACAAAGCCGGCATAGGTGCGGTCGTGCTCGGCATAGTCCATCTTCGCGCCCAGTTCGACAGGACCGGTCGGCGTGTGATCAGCCATAGGAATACCCCTTCGAAGACATCTTTGAGGCACATAGCGAAAAGCCGGGCCGAGGGCAATGGCGCTATTGCCGCATCGCCGGAGACAACAGCCTCAAAGGAAAGTTGAAGCCGCCAAGGATGTTCCGGAGGCAACCGTTGCAGCCGCCTTGCGCTTGCTTGCCGGCTAACGCTCGCCGCGCCAGCCGCCATTTTCAGCCGGCGAGCTGTGGAAACAACCCGAGCAGGCCGACGACGATCAGATAGAGCGCGACGATGTAGTTGAGGAGCCGCGGCATCACCAGGATCAGCACGCCGGCAATCAGCGAGATCAGTGGAGTGAGTGCGAGCGTGGAAATGGTCATGTCGGTTCCTTTCGATAGAATTGCCGCCGGAGCGATGCAGATTGACGTCGTCCACGCGCCACCCGCGCGCCTCCCAGAACGCCGAAGCGGCCGGAAAGCTCCAGCCGCGCTCTAAATTTGCCAGATGTCAGGCGGCTTCGCGATAGTATTTGGCTGTCGGCAGGATGGTCAGCGGCGCGAGTTCTCCGGCCGGCGGCTTGCCGAACATCAGGCGCTGTTCCATCGGCGTCGACCGGAAAAATGGGAACCGGGCATAGGTCTCGTTCTTGATCGCCAGGACATCGGCTTGATAGAGCTGCGCAAAACAGTTGATTACGCCAGCATAAGGACGCGCGTCGCCGATCGGCCGTGCCCGATAGATACGTTTGTAAAAGGCGGCATGATCTTCGCGGATCATGGATATGCAATAAGGCGCGTGGAAGTGGAAGCACGCCATGCCGGCCAAGCGCAGCGTGACGTAAGGGATCTGCGGATAAACCCGCGACCACTCGGCGTCTACGGCAAAACGGCTTGGGTCGATAAAGAGCTCGCCAGCCGCCAGACGCGGCGTCAACAGGTCCTTGTAGACGCTTAGAGCCGGCGACGCTGGGTTGTCGGCGGACACATCGTGCAGGCGCATCGTACTGACCAGCCGCCCGTCTATGTAGATGCCGAACGTATGGCAGTTCGGCAGCTCGTCGAACTCGTCATGGACCTCGCGGGAAGCATTCTCGGGTACCAGCGCGTTCATCCGATAGGCGTTGTAGCGCAACCTGTAGATACTTTCGAAATCCTCGCCGGTTTCACAGCGGCGGTATTCCGTCCGGTCGAGGAGCGCATAAACGTGACGCGCGAAAGTAGACATATTCTCATGTTCAGCGCCCGCCGCCTGGCGAGGCGAAGTCAACTCAACAACCATGAACTCAAACCCCGCAAACTGCCCCCGCGAGCAACACTACGGCGGGGTCGTACGATGTAAAGATGAAAACTGGATAGGGGTCATTTACCAGTCATTAACCTTAATAATAGGTAAAATTATACTAAAGTACGAGATTTTTCGTCAGGAATTAGCGGCGTGTCGCCTTCCTGCCCGTCTTGATGTCCTTAGCAAAGGGCCAGACCGTGCTCGACATGGTCTCGATGCCGGATGCGCTGAGCGCTGAGCCGAACAGGAATCCCTGGACCAGGTCCGGCTTGACCTGCAACGAGAGTATCTTGAGCTGTTCGAAGGTTTCGACGCCCTCGACGGTCACCGAAAGCCCCAGCGGCCGTGACAGATTGACGATGCCCTTGAGCAATTCGAGCGAACGGCTGTTCTGGGTGACGTCTATAAGGAACGAACGGTCGATCTTGATCTTGTCGAGCGGCAGTTTGTGGAGATAGCTCAGGCTCGAATAGCCGGTGCCGAAATCATCGAGCGCGATGCGCACGCCAAGCCGTTTCAATTCCTCGATGTACTGACGCGTCAGCGACTTGTCGTCGAGCAATGCCGTCTCGGTGACTTCGATCTCCAGGCGGCCGGCGGCGAGACCGGAACTGGCGAGCGCATCGCGAACCTTCTGGATAACGTCGCGGTTGCGGAAGTCCTTGGCCGAGAGATTGACCGAGACACTGGTCTGCGCGGGCCATTTGGCGCATTCAGTGCACGCGGCATGCAGGACGAAGGTGCTGATCTCGGAAATGATGCCCATTTCTTCCGCCAGCGGAATGAAGATGCTGGGCGAAATCGGTCCGAGCTCGGGGTGGTCCCAACGGCACAGCGCCTCGCAACTGACGATGCGCATCGTGCTCATCGCCACGATCGGCTGGTAGACCACCCGCAACCCCTTGCTTTCCACTGCGGTGCGCAGATCCGCCTTCATCAGCTGGCGGTTCCGGAAAGCGGCGTCCATCGACGCTTCGAACAATCGCCAAGTGTTCTTGCCGAGTTCCTTGGCCTTGTAGAGCGCGAGATCCGCCTTGACGATCATGGCGTCGACATCGGTATCCTTGACCCGCGACAGCACGGCGCCACCGCTGGCCTGGATGCGCAGTCCATGGCCGGCTACGTCGACCTCGCCCTGCAAGTCGACGAAAATCCCGTCGAGTTGGCCGATCAGATGACTTTCGTCCTCGACACGGTCGAAGAAGATCATGAACTCGTCGCCGCCGAAACGGCTGATGGTGATGCCTGGGCCGGCGACCGCCGCCAGCCGCTCCGCGACGGCGTAGATCAATCCGTCGCCGACCGGGTGACCAAGGGTGTCGTTGACGTTTTTGAAGTCGTCGAGATCAAGCACGGCGAGCCCGCAAAGGCGCTCAAGGTCGCCGGACGCCATCGCCTCTCCGATCAGCTCGTGGAAATAAGCGCGATTGGGCAGGCCGGTGAGGCTGTCGTAACGCGCCATGAAGCGGATCTTGTCTTCCGCCTCAACGCGGGCCGTCACGTCCTCGAAGGTGATGACGCCCAGTTCCTGGCTACCCTCGCGCGCCGAGAACTCGTAATGCTGACCGTTCGCGAGCGAGACGAGAACCTTGCGGTCGCGCCCTTCGCGCAGGGCGCGCGTAAGCTGGGCTTCGATGTAGCGGCAGTCTTTCGGCGCCAGCATGCCGCCGGCAACGCCGCGCATCAGCAGACCGTGGATCGACCGCCCGAGCAGCGCGTCGGGGGACTTGAGCGACATCAGATGCGCGGCTTCGGCATTGGCCACCGCCACTCGGCCGTCGGGGCCGAGCATGACAAGGCCATGCGACATGGTGTTCAACGCCCGATTGAAGCGTTGGGCGATGCGATTCGCCTTCTTCTCCTCGGACAGAGCGGTAAACAGGACTTCGCGGACGATATCGGCAAACCGTTTGATAGCGAACAGGAAGGGAGCCGACATCAGACCAAGTATGACATGGTAGACATCGCCACGCAGGATGAAACCCAGTGATATCGGCCATGTGGTGGTCATGATGAAGATCATGACCATCCGCGGCGAGCCATAGTTGCGGCCGGCGATCGACGTGACCGATGCCAGCGTAACGCAGACAGCGGCTATTTCGGCATAGCTGTCGTGTGCCAGATAGATGCCGACGAAACAGAAAGCACCAAGCATGAAGCCGTGCATCGAACCATAAATGATATAGTCGTTTTCGCGGGCGCGCGCTTCTTCCCAAGTCGTCGGGGAAGGACGCCGCAAATACTTTTTGATATTGCGAAGGCGCAGCGTGCCTACGATGATCAGCCCAGCGGCGACCAGAAGATACGTCACGTCCATGGTCTTCCAGTAGACCAGAATGACGAGGAGCGTCTGCGCGACGAGACCAATCGACAGCGTGAAACCGTCGCGAAACAGAGTTTCCACGAACGGAATGTAGACGTCGACCGGGATCTCGTTCTTTCTTCTTAGATTCACGCTTGAATCCCAACCCTGGGGAGCCAAGCTGTGTCACATTCGCCTTAAGAAAGGTTTAGAGAGGCCGTTTCGGGCTCCGCCACCAACCCCGTTGACCCAACGTGAGGCAGGTTTCAGGTAAATAGGGCATATCGATCACTCGGCGGCCTGGAGTTCCCGCCGTACCGGCGTCTTTGCCAACCGATCGAGCAGCCTCTGGCGCTCGCCAGCGGCCTTTTCGGCACTGGCCTGCCTGACGTGACCATAGCCACGAATGAGCGCCGGCACCGAGGCAAGCGCTGCGGCGGCCTCGACCTTGCCCGGCGCGAGTGCTGCGGCGACAAGCTCCAGGTCAGCCTCGTACTGCACAAGAAGCTGCCGTTCCATACGCCTCTCGGTGCTGTAGCCGAACACATCGAAGACCGTGCCGCGCAATCCTTTCATCGCTGCCAGCAGGCGAAACCCCTTCATCATCCAGGGACCGAAGCTCGATTTCCTCGGCTTGCCATCCTTGCCGCGCCTGCCCATGATTGGCGGCGCGAGATGAAATTCGAGGCTGTCGTAGCTCTGGAACTGCTTGCCCAGCTCGGCGGCGAAGGAGCCGTCGGTATAGAGCCTCGCCACCTCGTATTCGTCCTTGACCGCCATCAGCTTGAACAGGTTCCTCGCGGCGGCCTCGGTCACATCAGTCGAACCGGGCACCGCCTTGGCTTCAGCCTTGCGCAGCGCGGCCAGTCTGTCGGCATAGCGCTTGCCATAGGCGGCGTTTTGATAGGCGGTGAGGAAGGCGACGCGGCGGGCTATGATGTCGTCCAGCGTTTTGGCGACAGCGGCCGTCTGTGCAGTCTTGCCCGGCTGGGCAACGAGGCCGCGCACGAAATCCGGCTGGTGGGCGGCACGGCGGCCCCAGCGGAAGGCTGAGACGTTCATCGCCACGGCCTGGCCGTTGAGCTCGATCGCCTTTTCGACTGCCTCGGCTGACAGCGGCAAGCCGCCATGCTGGAAGGCGAAGCCGAGCATGAACATGTTGGCGCCGAGCGAGCTGCCGAACAGCGCGGTGGCGGTGCGGGTGGCATCGAAGAAATGCGCCTTATCCTCGCCGGCGGCAGTGCGGATCGCCTTTTTCAGCCGCTCGACAGGCAGCGAGAAATCCGCCGAACGGGTAAACTCGCCGGGCATGATCTCGGCGGTGTTGGCGAGGAAGATCGTGTGGCCTTCGCGCACCGCGGCGAGCACCTTCTGGGCCCCCGACACGACGAGGTCGCAGCCTAGCACGAGGTCGGCCTTCCCGGCCGAAACACGGATGGCATGGATATCGTCTGGGCTCTGCGCGATGCGGACATGGGTGAACACCGAGCCGCCCTTCTGGGCAAGGCCGGCCATGTCGATCATGCCGCAGCCCTTGTCTTCGAGATGGGCCGCCATGCCGAGCACCGCGCCGATGGTGACGACGCCAGTGCCGCCGACGCCGTCGATGATCGCCGCCCAGCCTTGTTCGCCGAGCGGAAATTCGGCGGGCGCGGGCACGCCGTCGAGCGGATCGGTCGTGCCGGCCATACCCTCGGCCTTCCTGATCTTGGCGCCATGCACGGTGACGAAGGACGGGCAGAACCCGTTGATGCAGGAGAAATCCTTGTTGCAGCTCGACTGGTCGATCCTGCGCTTGCGGCCGAATTCGGTCTCGACCGGCTGGATCGACACGCAATTCGACTGCACCCCGCAATCGCCGCAGCCTTCGCAGACCAACTCGTTGATGAAGACGCGCTTGTCGGGATCGGGGAAGGTGCCGCGCTTGCGGCGGCGGCGCTTTTCGGCGGCGCAGGTCTGGTCGTAGATCAGCACGGATGTGCCCCTGACCGCGCGCAATTCGCGCTGGACGAGGTCGAGGTCGTCGCGATGATGGATGGTGGCGCCGGCGGGGAATTCGACCTTGCCGGCATATTTGTCCGGCTCGTCGGTGACGATCGCGATGCGCTCGACGCCCTCGGCGCGCACCTGCCTGGCGATCATGTCCACCGTCAGGCCGCCCTCGTGCGGCTGGCCGCCGGTCATGGCGACGGCGTCGTTGTAGAGGATCTTGTAGGTGATGTTGGCGTCGGTCGACAGCGCAAAGCGGATCGCCAGCGCGCCGGAGTGGTTGTAGGTGCCGTCGCCGAGATTCTGGAAGATGTGGTCGCGCTTCGAGAACGGCGCTTGGCCGACCCATTGCGCGCCCTCGCCACCCATGGCGGTGAAACCAACGGTGTTGCGGTCCATCCAAAGCGCCATGAAATGGCAGCCGATGCCGGCGGCGGCGAGCGAGCCGTCCGGCACCTTGGTCGAGGAATTGTGCGGGCAGCCGGAGCAGAAGAAGGGCGTGCGCGAGGCGATGTCTGACGTGTCGGCGAGCATCGCCTGGAACTGGCGAAGTTTCGCCACCCGTGCGGCAATCTCGTCCGACGGACCGATCGTTCGCAAGATCCTCTCGCCGAGCGCTATGGCGATGTCGTTGGGATCGAGGGCGCCCTTGGCCGGGAACAGCCCGTCGCCGCGCTCGTCCTTCTTGCCGACGATGACCGGCTGCGTGGCGGTGCCGTAAAGGTTCTCGCGCAGTTGCACCTCGATCAGCGAGCGTTTCTCCTCGACGACGACGACGGTGTCGAGGCCGCGAGCGAAGTCGGCGATGTGCTGCAGGTCAAGTGGCCACGGGCAGCCGACCTTGAACAGCCTGATGCCGATGCGGTTGGCGGCGACCTCGTCGACGCCGATGTCTTCCAGCGCCTGGCGAACGTCGAGATAGCTCTTGCCGATGGTGACGATGCCAAGCTTCGGGGCACGTCCACCGGAATAGACGATCCGGTTCAGCCCGTTGGCATGGATGAAGGCCGAAGCCGCGGCGCGCTTGTACTCATGCAGCCGTTCCTCTTGGCCGAGCATGTCGATCTCGTTGCGGATATTGAGACCGCCGGGCGGCATGTCGAAGTCCGGGACGACGATATCGAGCCGTTCGAGCGCGGCATCGACCGAAGCCGTCGATTCGATGTTGTCCTTGACGCATTTGATCGCCGCCCAGGTGCCGGCGAAACGCGACATGGCAAAGCCGTAGAGCCCGTAGTCGATGATCTCCTGAACCCCGGCCGGATTGAGAATCGGCACCATGGTGTCGACGAACAGGAATTCGGTGGCGTGCGCGTTGGTCGAGGATTCGGCCATGTGGTCGTCGCCCATCAGGGCAAGCACGCCGCCATATCTGGACGAGCCGGCGAGGTTGGCATGGCGGAACACGTCGCCGGAGCGGTCGACGCCCGGTCCCTTGCCGTACCAGACCGAAAAGACGCCGTCATGCGTGCCCTCGCCGAGCAATTCGGCCTGCTGCGATCCCCAGCAGGCGGTGGCTGCCAGTTCCTCGTTGAGACCGGGCTGAAAGACGATGTCCGACAGGGCGAGCTGCTTCCTGGCCTTCCAAAGCTGCATGTCGAGCCCGCCGAGCGGCGAGCCGCGATAGCCGGAGACGAAGCCGGCGGTGTTCAGGCCAGCCCGCCGGTCGCGCTCGCGCTGCATCAGAAGCATACGGATGACCGCCTGCGCGCCGGAAAGGAAGATGCGCTCCTTTCCCAAGTCGAACTTGTCGTCGAGCGCGACATCATGCAGCGTCATTAGGCATTTCCTCTGCGGAGGCCGCAAGCACAGCCAACGTCGGGAGCGGATGCTACAGTGTTTCTTCCCTTGCCGGGCAGGTCAAACAAAATCGAAGATACCAAGGCGAAGCGCAACAAACGATCCGGTCCGCGCCCGATGGTGTAAGAAACCGCACATCGGTTGCTCGCCAGCGCATGAAAATTCCGGCCGCAGCCGATACCGGCGGCGACGCGTCAGCCGGCCTTCGAACAGTCGGGCTTAGGGGCGCCCGGTAGCTTGCCGTCAGGATGGCCGGCAAGCTCGGGATTGGGCGTATAAAGCTGGTCGATGACCAGCGGCCGGTCGGGCAGGACCGATTGGTCCTGCGTCGACATCAGCGTGGTGTCGATCTTCTGGAGAACCGCACCGTCGGCATCCTTGATGCTGATCGAGATCGCATAGGGCTTGTCCTTGACGATGCAGAAAAGCGCCGGGCTCTCCAGCGATACCTTGCCGAGCTTCGGCCAGACTTTCTGCTCGACGACCAACGGCTCGCCGCCGGCCGGATTCTGGAAGCTGGTGACCGCGACCTGCCCTTCCTGCATAGGCTGCAACGGTCTCAGCGTGACGACATAGGTCGCCCTTGCGAGGCGGTAGTTGAAGACGAACAGCTTGCCGGAGATCTCGAACAATCTGCCTTCGCCGTCCTTGCCGGTATCGCGGCAGGCGCTGAGCATCGTCGCTGCCACGAGCGCGGCACCGACCAGACGCAAGATTTTCCTAGACATTGGCTGTCCCTCCGGCTGCCGTTCGGCGGCGACGATAATGGCGGCTCGCCTTCTGGCGGTTGCCGCACACCGCCATGTCGCACCAAAGACGGCTGGAATTGCGGCTTCGGTCGAGGAACAGCCAAGTGCAGTTGGGGCAGACCCTCAACCTAGCGACGGTGTCGCCCTGTAGCAGCGACAGTGCCGAAACCGCCAGTGCCGCCTCGAAGGCGATAGGCGTCGCCGGATCGCCGAACGGCCGTCCCGGCGCACGAATTTCGGTGCGGCTGTGCGCGAGACCCTCGGCGCAGGCCTCCAGGAAGCCAGGCAGATCGCCCGTGGCGACCGCGCCTTTCGACGCCGCACCACGAAACAGCCGGTCGGTCGTCTCGCGGATCGCCAGCACGACCGGCGCGATCTTACCCGGCAACGGCGCTTCGAGCCGCCTGCCGCCAAGCTCGGCGGCGCGAAAGACGCTTGCCGCGTCGGCGAAACGGGCGATCTCTGCCGGATCTTTGAGCCGGTCGAAGGTTTTCTGGGGATCGCCACGCAGCACGACGGTGTTCGCCGTATCGAGTGCAAGAAGGCCACCAGTGAAGCGGTGCGGAGTCCAGGAAACCGTCATGAGCGCCATTTCTAACCGATAAATCGCGTTTGACAAGTTAGATTACCCGATGCAAATCTGCTTCGCATGGACGCGGTTTTCCGCGATCCAAGGACGTTCGCATGCTCTATTTCTTCCAGCAGGTCCTGAACGGACTGCATTCCGGCGCGCTCTATGCGCTGCTCGCCTTCGGCTATGTGCTGACCAACGGCATTCTGCACCGGACGAACCTCGCCTACGGCGCGCTGTTCGCCTTTTGCGGACAGACGATGATCCTCACCGCAGCCTTCGGCTATCAGGCCCTGTGGCTGACCCTGTTCGCGGCCGTCGCGCTCGGCATTGTCGCTGCGTTCCTGTATGCGGCGCTGATCAGCCATGTCCTGTCGCGTAGCATCTTCGAGCCGCTGGTCGACCGCACGCCCAACGCGATTGTGGTGACGACGCTGGGCATATTGCTGCTCCTGTCAGAGGTAAGCCGCATCGCCGCCAACACCCACGACCTGTGGCTGCCGCCAATGCTGGCCCAGCCCATCATTTTTGCGCGGGGAGCCAATTTCAATGCCACGCTGACGCTCATCCAGTTGCTCGACTGCGCAGTCGTCGCGGCAACCATAGGGCTCGCCGCCTGGATGTTCGCCCGCTCTAGCTTCGGCCGGCGCTGGCGCGCCGTGTCCGACGACCCCAAAGCCGCGGCCATGTGCGGCGTCGATGTGCGCGCGGTGTTTCGGCACGCAGTGCTCGCCGGCGGCCTTTGCGCGGCGCTGGCCGGCGTCCTTGCCGGCCTTTACTATGGCAACATCAGCTTCGGCTCCGGCCTGGTCTACGGGCTGAAAATCCTTTTCGTGACGGCGGTGGGCGGCTATCTCTCGCCGTTGCGGGCAGCACTTGGCGCTGCCGCCTTCGGCATGGCCGAATCGCTATGGGCCGGCTATTTCCCGGTCGAGTGGCGCGACGCCTGGATGTATCTGTTCCTCGTCGCCATGCTGATGCTGGTCGGCGCCGGCCGCGACCAGAGCAAGATTGCCTGAACCGCCTCGGGTTTTGGTAGACTTTGGTTGCATGACGCTCGGTCAGGCGGCTGTTTCGCCCTTGCTCACCTCACAAGATTGTTTACTCGGCTTGCGCCGTGTTGACCCGCCGGGCCACGCACGGCATACCGTTGGGCCACAGCGGCGCGACGAAAAACAAGCGGGAATCGGCCGCCGCTGACACTTTGAGTCACGCATCGTGCTTTCCGAAAATCGACACCGATTTTCGGGCCGATGCGTAAAGGGAGGAATGCATGGCAGGGCTTCTCGCTCTATCCAGAACCATTGACCGTGTGAACGAATTCATCGGCAGATGGGTGTCGTGGCTGATCCTGCTGGCAATTCTAGTCAGCGCCGCCAATGCCGTCATCCGCAAGACGTTCGACATGTCGTCGAACGCCTGGCTGGAACTGCAGTGGTATTTGTTCGGCGCCGCCTTCATGCTGGCCGCCGCCTATACGCTGAAGCAGAACGACCATATCCGCATCGACATCGTCTACGGCATGTTCTCGCGCCGCGTGCAGCATTGGATCGACCTTCTCGGTCACCTCTTTTTCCTGATGCCGTTCGTGACGCTGATGGTGATCTATTTCGTCCCCTATGTTTCGCTGTCGTTTCGCAGCGGCGAAATGTCTAACAATTCAGGCGGGCTGATCATCTGGCCGGCGAAGGCGATCCTGCTGGTAGGCTTTTTCCTGCTCGCGCTCCAGGGCATCTCCGAGATCATCAAGAAGATCGCCATCATGCGCGGCGACATGGACGATCCCACCCCGTTCATATCGGTGCATGAGCAGGCCGAACTTGAGGCGAAGGCGCTCGCCGAAGAGGTGCGCTCGTGATCGAGTTCATCGCGCAGAACATGGCGCCGATCATGTTCGCCTCGCTGATCATCTTCATGCTGATCGGCTATCCGGTCGCGTTTTCGCTCGCCGCCAACGGCCTGCTGTTCTTCTTTATCGGCGTCCTCCTGTCGCCCTATTCGGGCGGCTCGATCAATCTCGCCTGGCCGCTGCTGCACGCACTGCCGGACAATTTCTACGGCAGCCGGGTGATGTCGAACGACACGCTGCTGGCCATCCCGTTCTTCACCTTCATGGGCATCGTGCTCGAACGATCGGGCATGGCCGAGGACCTCCTCGATACGATCGGCCAATTGTTCGGACCGATCCGCGGCGGCCTCGCCTATGCCGTGATCTTCGTCGGCGCGCTGCTTGCCGCAACCACGGGTGTGGTGGCTGCTTCCGTCATCGCGATGGGCCTGATCTCGCTGCCGATCATGCTGCGCTACGGCTATGATCGCCGTGTAGCGTCCGGCGTCATTGCCGCATCGGGCACGCTCGCCCAGATCATTCCGCCCTCGCTGGTGCTGATCGTTCTGGCCGACCAGCTCGGCCGCTCGGTTGGCGACATGTATGCGGGCGCGCTGATTCCGGGGCTGGTTCTGACCGGCCTTTACACGATGTATATCGTGATCATGTCGATCGTCCGGCCGAAATCGATGCCGGCCCTGCCGCTGGAGGCCCGCACGCTCGGCCACGGTGTCCTGTCGCTGCTGTTCGCGGTGGTGGCGGCAGTCGTGGTTTCCTACGCGGCGTATCGCTATCTTGCGCCCTCGCAAGGCCAAAACGCCGACATTCTCGGCGCCACCATCGGCGTGATCTTCATCTATGTGGTGGCGATCGCCGACCAGCGCCTGAAGATCAACATGATGTCGCGGCTGGCGCAGCAGGTGATCATCGTGCTGATCCCGCCGCTGGCGCTGATCTTCCTGGTGTTGGGCACCATCTTTCTGGGCATTGCGACACCGACCGAGGGCGGCGCCATGGGCGCTGTCGGCGCGCTGATCATGGCGGCAATGAAGGGGCGGCTGTCGCTGGATGTGATCAAGCAGGCGCTGGCGTCCACGACGCGGCTGTCGTCCTTCGTGCTGTTCATCCTGATCGGCGCGCGGGTGTTCTCGCTGACCTTCTACGGCGTCAACGGCCATATCTGGGTCGAGCACCTCCTGACCTCGCTGCCGGGTGGCGAAGTCGGCTTCCTGATCGGGGTGAACATCCTCGTCTTCTTGCTCGCCTTCTTCCTCGATTTCTTCGAGCTCGCCTTCATCATCGTGCCGCTTTTGGCGCCGGCCGCCGACAAGCTCGGCATCGACCTGATCTGGTTCGGCGTGCTGCTCGGGGTCAACATGCAGACCAGCTTCATGCATCCACCCTTCGGCTTCGCGCTGTTCTACCTACGTTCGGTCGCCGCCCGCGTGCCCTATCTCGACCGCCTCACCGGCAAGCAGATCGCGCCGGTGACAACCGGCCAGATCTATTGGGGGGCGGTTCCCTTCGTTTGCATCCAGGTCATCATGATCGGGTTGACCATCGCCTTCCCGCAGATGGTGATGCACTACAAGGGCACGCCAGTCGATCCGGGCACGATCGATTACCAGGTGCCGGAAACGCCAAGCCTGTCGCCGCTCGGCGCACCGCCGGCGGATGGCGGCACGGCGCCGACTGCACCGGATCTGTCGCAGCCGCCGAGTTTCGGTGAACCGCCGCCTGCCAAGCCAGCAGCGCCGGCACCCGATCTGTCCCAACCACCGAGTTTCAATTGATGCCGGAGGCCCAACAGACATGAGAGCGGTGCGGCTGGAGGGCGTGGGCAGCATTGCCCTGCGCGAGGTCGGCAAATCTTCCGCCGGGCCGGACGACCTCCTGGTGCGGATCGAGGCGTGTGGTGTCTGCGGCACCGACCGGCATCTTTACCACGGCGAATTCCCCTGTACGCCGCCGGTGACGCCCGGACATGAATTCTCTGGGATCGTCGAAGCGATTGGAACTGCAGTGTCCGGCTTTTCGGTCGGCGATCGCGTCACCGGCGACCCCAACATCGCCTGCGGGCGCTGCCCGCAATGCCATGCCGGCCGGGTCAATCTCTGCCATAATCTGGTTGCCATCGGCATCCGCCGCGACGGCGGTTTCGCCGAATATGTCGTGCTGCCTCAGAAGCAGGCCTTCCTCCTTCCGAAAGACCTGAAGCCGACGCATGGCGCGTTCTGCGAGCCGCTTGGCTGCTGCCTGCATGGCGTGGACCTGGCCCAGATAAAGCCCGGCTCCTCGGTCGCCGTGCTTGGCGGCGGCGTGATCGGCCTGCTCACCGTGCAACTGGCGAGGCTTGCCGGCGCGACCACAATCATCCTGTCGACGCGCCAGGCCTCGCGGCGTGCCCTCGCCGAAGAATTGGGCGCAACAGCGACGGTCGACCCCAGCGCTTGCGATATTGTCGATACGGTCGGCGGCCCGTCGGGTCTGCTGCCGGGCGGCGTCGATGTGGTGTTCGAATGTGCTGGCGTAAGAGAGACGGTCGAGCAATCGATGCGGCTCGCCAGGGCCGGCGGCACAATCGTCGTCGTCGGCGTGATGCCTCAAGGCATGAAGGCAGAATTCGAACCCTTCGACCTGCTGTTCCGGGAATTGAAGGTTCTGGGCTCGTTCCTCAATCCGTTTACGCATCGCCGGGCCGCCGATCTCATCGCCTCGGGTGCGATCGAGATCGACAAGCTCATCTCACGGCAGGTAACGCTTGAGGAGGCGGCCGCGGTGATCGCCAACCCGCCTGCGCCAGGTGAAGTCAAGGTGGTGGTGGTGCCGCGCTGATCGGCAAATCGAAATGTTACGGCGCCACGCGTCCGAAGAACGTGTGGCGCCGTGACTGTTGTCAGAGCTTGCCGGTGCGCTGCTGGACCATCATGAAGGTGTCGTAATTGTATTCGGCCACCTGCGCCCAGAGATAGTGCTCCTTGCGGAAGGCTTTGATCGAGTCCCAGATCTTCTTGAACGGCGCGTTCGAGGCTTCCATCTCGGCATAGACCTCGTTCGCCTTTTCGAAGCAGGCTGCCAAGATTTCCGGGCTGAACGGGCGCAATTTGGCGCCCCCGGACACCAGCCGCCTCACGGCCGCCGGATTCAGATAGTCGTATTTCTGCAGCATGTTGGCGTCGGCGGCCTGCGCGGCGGTGTGCACCAGCGCCCTGTAAGCCGGCGAAAGCTCTTCGTATTTCGCCTTGTTGAACATCAAATGGACGGTCGGTCCGCCTTCCCACCAGCCGGGATAATAATAGTTGGGCGCGACCTTGTAGAAGCCGAGTTTCTCATCGTCATAGGGGCCGACCCATTCGGCGGCATCGATGGTGCCTTTTTCCAGCGCTGGATAGATATCGCCGCCGGCGATCTGCTGCGGCACGACGCCGAGCCTTTGCACCACTTTGCCGGCAAAGCCACCGATGCGCATCTTGAGGCCCGAAAGGTCGGCGACCGTGTTGATCTCCTTGCGGAACCAGCCGCCCATCTGCACGCCGGTATTGCCGCCCGGCAAGCCAAAAAGACCCTGCGTGGCCAGAAACTCGTTGAACAGGTCGATGCCGCCGCCGTGGTAATGCCAGGCATTGATGCCGCGTGCGTTGAGCGAGAACGGAACCGCGGCGCCCAGTGCCCATGTCGGATCCTTGCCCCAATAATAATATGCCACCGTATGGCAGGCCTCGACGGTGCCGGCGGTGGTGGCGTCCGCAACCTGCAGGCCGGGCACGAGTTCACCGGCGGCAAAGACCTGGACCTGGAAATTGCCGTCGGTCGCCTCCGAAAGCATCTTGGAAAAGACCTCGGCGCCGCCATAGATCGTGTCCAGGGATTTCGGGAAGGACGACGCCAGGCGCCATGTCACTTTCGGATTGGATTGAGCGATGGCCGGCGCGGCAAGCGCTGCTGTAGCCGCAGCGGCGCCCACACCGGTCGCGCCGGCCTTGCGGATGAATGATCGACGATCCATGAAGTCCTCCCTATTGGATCAACAGACCGACGTACGGAAAATGCTCTGTTCCCCGGATCGGCTTCGCGGCAAACAATACACGGGCAAGAAGTCGAGTCCAGCTTGGCAGCCGGTTTTGCCGGCGGCGTTTCCACGAAATTCGCGAGGTGAGCGCGCCTCCTGCAACTATAGTCTAACGACCGCTCCGTGGCCCATGCGACATGCCGAAACTTGTCATGGCAAAGCGCGTTCGGATCGCCTATTTTAAAGGCAGAATATGTCCCTGCACTGAATGGACCCGGATAAAATGCAGCAGCCGCTCGTCGCCATATCGACCGACGTCCGCCAGTTCGACAACTACACCTGGCATGCCGCTCCGCAGCAATATCTGGAGGCGGCGCTTTCGGCCGCCGGCGTGTTCCCGTTGCTTGTGCCGTCCTTCGGCGACCGGCTCGATTTCGATGAACTCCTGTCATCGGTCGACGGCGTCATGGTCACCGGCTCGAAGTCCAATGTGCATCCGTCGCTCTACGGCGGCGATGCCAGCGAGGCCAATGGTCCCTACGATCCTGCCCGCGACGCCACGACGCTGCCGTTGATCCGCAAGGCAGTTGAGCGCGGCGTGCCGCTGCTCGCCATCTGCCGTGGCATCCAGGAGATGAATGTGGCGCTGGGCGGCACGCTGGCGACCGAAATCCAGGAGCGCGAGGGTTCGCTGGACCATCGCGCGCCGGCGAGCGACAATCAGGACGAACGTTTCGCCATCCGCCAAGCCATTTCGATCAAGCCCGGAAGCTGCCTCGCCGGTGTGTTCGGGGCGGGCGACATAATGGTCAACTCGGTGCATCGCCAGGCCGTCGACCGGCTCGGCCCGAAGCTGCAGATAGAGGCGGTCGCCAGCGACGGCACGGTCGAGGCGGTTTCGGTGCGGGACGCCCGCGCCTTCGCCGTCGGCGTCCAGTGGCATCCCGAATACTGGGTCAAGTCGGACAGCGTCTCGGCAAGGATATTCCGTGCCTTCGGCGACGCCGTGCGCCTGCACGCCGCGGCGAAATCCGGCGCGCGCGCCGCCGCGGAATAGACGATCGCGGGGTCCGGCCCTTGGCGCAGAACCCGCGATCAACCCATATCAGAATTTGTAGCTGACGCCGAAGCGAACAGATTGAGTGGTCACTTCGGTCGGGTAAAGGAATTCACTGTCGGTCGCCGGATTGTCAGTGAACGTGCCGAAATCGCTGTAGCGGTACTCGACGCGCGTCGTCCAGTTTTGCGCGAAGGCATATTCGACACCGGCGCCCAGCGTCCACCCTGCCTTCGTATGGGAAGAACTGTCAGTCGTTGTGCCATCGTCATATTTGGTGTCGAAGTGAGCAACCGCGAGACCGCCCGTGGCGTACAGGAGGGCCGGTCCCATCGCGTAGCCGAGACGCGCCCGCAGCGAACCCTGAACGTCGATATCGGTTTTGATATTGCCGGCAAAGGTCGAATCAACGGAGCCACTCGCTCCCGAGGCTTCGATATCGGCTTCAACACCGAGAACGATCGAATTGAAGGCCTGATTATAGCCGATGTGAATACCGCCTATCACTCCGTCAGTTTTCCAGGAGTCAGCCCAGTCGGAAAAACTGGGGTCCAAGATATCCACGTCGTGACTATCGACGTCGCCCCAGCCGTACCCCAGTTGTGCACCCACATAGAAGCCGCTCCATTCGTAGCCCACCGGAGCCGCGGCAATCGAGTCAGCAGCAAAAGCGCTGCCCGAAACGGCCAAGAGAATAGTCGATGCGAGTAGGATCGATTTCACGTAAGTGCCCCCTAATTGAATGGGGCATAACGATCGCGCTTCGGTTGCAATGCAAGCGCTTACGTGTCCTGAAGCTTCTTTCTAACCTGGCGTTGCAGAAAGGCCACGCTTTTCTGCCGAATGCCGCTCTCCGGCTAGGCCTTTGATGCTCACCTACACGGTTTCCGCCATCGGGATCAGCAGCCGGCGGTCGACTAGCTTGGCCCGAAGCTGCAGATCGAGGCGGCCGCCACCGACGGCACGATCGTCACAGTCGGAGAGCGTCTCGGCAAAGATACTCCGCGCCTTCGGCGATGTGGTACACTAACAAGCTATGGCAAAATCGGGCGCGCTGCCGCGGAATAGTTCAGTTGCTGGCCGCCAGCGACATCAGCGGCAGGGCCGGTGCGTAGGATTCATAACCGTCGCCGTCGGCGATGGCGAAAGTGACGATCGGGTCGATGCCGTTCGCGCTGAAGGCGATCGTGTCGTCATCCTGCTCACGCCAGAATTTCGCGCGCTCGATGCCGGGTAAAATCCGGCGGCAGTTCGCAGCGACCGTCAGCAGCGACAGGCCATCGGAAATTTCGGCACCGCGCTTGACCGCGCAGGACGCTTCGTCGCCATTGGCCACCAGCTTGTAGCTGCCGGACGGCGGCGTTGGCTCACTGGCTGCTTCGCCCCCACCGCCGCGAAGCAGCTGAACGCTACCGAACAGCGCGGCGGCCGCCATCAATGCGGCAAGTGCTTTCATCCTGTATTCTCTGCTTATTTGGCGAGAGATACAGAATGATTTCAAAGCGTTAAGCCGACGTTAATAAATATGAAAGGTCACCGCTTAGCTCTGCGCCTTTACCTTTTCCGTCTCCGGCACCGGCGTCAGCGCCTTTCCCCGGGAAAACCAGGAAACCAGATTGTCGACGCACAGATCGGCCATGGCGCGGCGGGTATGTTCCGAGGCCGAGCCGACATGCGGCAAAAGCGAGGTGTTGGGGGCGGCGAGCAGCGCCTGCGGCACGTTCGGCTCGTCGGCGAAGACGTCGAGCCCAGCAGCGGCGATGGTGCCGTCGGCAAGGGCTGCGGCAAGGGCTGCCTCGTCCACCGTGCTGCCACGGCCGATGTTGACGAAGACGCCGTCAGCGCCCAACGCCGACAGGATCTCGGCGTTGACCGCTTTTTCGGTCGAGGCGCCGCCGGGCGCTACCGAGATCAGCGTGTCGACCGCCTCGGCAAGGCCTTTCAGGGTCTGGTGATAGTCGTAGGGCAGGCCTTCGACTTGGCGCCGGTTGTGGTAGGCGATCGGCAGGCCAAAGGCCTCCAGCCGCCGGGCAATGGCGAGACCGATGCGGCCCATGCCGAAGATGCCAACGCCGCGGCCGCGCAAGGTCAGCCGGCTTAGCGGATAGTTGCCTTTGCGCTTCCAACTGCCGTCGCGCAGCCAGGTCTCGGCGCGTGGCAGATCGCGGACGGTGTTGATCAGCAGCCCGAGCGCCGTGTCGGCGACCTCCTCGGTCAGCACGTCAGGCGTGTTGGTCACCATGATGCCTCGCTGCGCGGCGTGACGGACATCGACCGAATCATAGCCGACACCGAAATTGGCGATGATCTCGAGGTTCGGCAACGCATCCATCAGTGCGGCATTTATGCCGCCAAAGGCGGCAATGCCGCGCACCGAGCGGCGCAGCTCATCGGTGACCAGTGACGCATCGGGCCGTTCGATCCCCACGCGGCTAAACGTCCGGTCGATGCGACCGACCGCGTGGTCGTTGAATTGGCCCGGCACCAGAATGGCGACTGTTTGCTGTTCGGCTTCTGTCATGCACGTTCCACCGGTTTGCCGGTCGACTGGCGCACATGCAGTTCCGGCTTGATCAGTTCCTGCGACGGCCGCACCATCTGCCCATTGAGCTTGTCGAGCAGCGCGCTGGCGGCGCGGCGACCGACCTCGCGCTGGCCGTTCCAGACGGTGGTCAGCGCCGGCGTCGCGATCGCGGCCTCCTCGAGATCGTCATAGCCGGTGACGGATATGTCAATGCCCGGCACCAGCCCGGCGCGCGCGATGCCGTTCATCAGGCCGATGGCGACGAGGTCGTTCCAGCAGCAGGCCGCGGTAGGCTTGTCCTTCAGCGCCAGGAACTGCCCAGCGGCTTCGAAGCCGGCCTGCTTGGTGCGCGGACCGGCGATGCGCCAGGACGGCCTGACCTCCAGCCCGGCCGCCTCCATGGCATTGACATAGCCTTGGTAGCGGTCGCGGCCGGTCGAGGTCTGGTCGGTGCCCCCGACCATGGCGATGCGCTTGTGCCCGAGCGAGATCAGATGGTTGGTGGCAAGCGCGGTGCCGTAGGCATCGTCGCCGCGAAACACCGGCACGTCGGCGCCTTCGACGGTGCGCGCGATCAGCACCGCCGGCAAGCCGTTTTCCTCGGCCATCAGGATGTCTTCGGGCGGCGTGCCGATGGCCGGCGACATGATGACGCCGTCGGCGCCGAGTTGCAAAAGCGTGTCGATGAAGGTGCGCTGCTTTTCGAGCTGGTCGTAATGGTTCGACAGGATGAAGGTCTGCCGGCTGCGATCGAGCTCGCTTTCGATCGAGCGCAGTATCTCGGCGAAGAAGGGATTCATGATGTCGTGAACGACAACGCCGACGATGCCCGAGCGCGAGGTGCGCAGGCTGGCGGCGCGGCGATTGTAGATATAGCCGATGGCGCGGGCATGTTCTTTGATGCGGTCACGGGTGGTTCCGGCGACCAGCGGGCTGTCGCGCAGGGCTAGCGAAACCGTGGCCGTGGACACGCTGAGCGCGTCCGCGATCGTCGAAAGCTTGATCTTCTGTGCCAGCGCTCTTCGCTCCCCGAGCTTCTTTAAACTGTTTAAAGGCGGGCTCTTATGCCATCGATCGGGAGCAAATCAAAGTTTTTTTGCCAGCGCTTCCATCTCGACGTCGAGGGCGGCGCGATTGCGCACGCGGAGCCTGTGCTCGCGATGGACGATGTAAAGGCCGCTGGCGACGATGACGGCCGCGCCGACGAGCGTCCACCGATCGGGGAACTGGTTGAAGACAATCCAGCCGGCAATGATCATCCAGATCATCTGCGAATAGGGATAGGGGGCCAGTGCCGTGGTGGTGGCGAGACGATAGGCCTGAACCAGGAGCCAGTGGCCGATTGCGCCGAAGACGCCAAGCATCAGCAAGATGAACCAGTGCCAGCCATCCTGCGGCAGGGAGAGCGAAAACGGCAGCATCGGCAGGAGCAGCACGGCGGGCGCCAGCGCCGAAAAGAGGATGAGGCTCTCCGAGGTTTCCGTGGCCGACGTGCGCCGCGTCATGATGACGTAGAAACAGTTCGACAGCATCGAGCCTAACGCGAAGAGGTGGCCAAGGCCAAAGACGCCAATGCCCGGCCGGGTGATGATGAGGACACCGATGAAGCCGCTCAGGATCGCCAGCCAGCGCCGCCAGCCGGCCCATTCGCCGAGCAGCGGACCGGCGAGTGCTGTGATCACCATCGGTGCGAAAAAGTAAATCGAGGTGGTTTCGGCCAGTTGCAGGGTCCGCAGCGCCATGACGTTGCAAATGGTCGATCCGAACAGGAAGGCGCCGCGCAGGATATGCGCTGGCAAATTGTTGGCGCGAAAGCGCGCCGGCTCGCGCCATCCGCGGAGAAAGATACCGACAAGCACGACGTGGACGGCGAAGCGAGCCCAGGCGACGATCAACGCCGAGACCCCGGCCAGGACAAGATATTTGCTGCTGGTGTCCAGAAAGGTAAAAAACACATAGACGGAAAGCATGCAAAGGATCGCCGCTGGAGGCGTCGCGCTTTCGTCTTGTCTTGGGGGAGCACTCAATTTCAGGCCGGATAGTGAGGTAGAGCCACCTTTGCGGGAATTGCCACCTACCGGCAAGCCAAAAAAGACTGACTACGATTTTCGGGCCGATGCGCTAGACTAGGGATGCATACGGGCGCCTTTGGTGATCTTGTCGACAAGCTTCTTTTCGGCGCGCAGCGCAATGCCGACAATCTTGGCGTCGCCGGGCGCGAATTCGGCAAAGACGGCGCGGTTGGCGGCATCGTGTCCAGTCGAAAACATTTCGTCGACGTAGAGCGAAGTTGTCACGCCGCGGTCCAGCGCCCGCCGGTGGATCGCACTAAGCGTCGGGCGGTCGGCCGAAAGCACGATGACCGGCTGGATCGAGAGCGGGTTATAAATATTGCCGGCGCGGTCGCGATAGGGTTCGCCGATGATTTCTGTATACTGCGCGACGATGCCGCTGGTCAGGAAGGCCGTGACATTGAGCTTTTGCCAGACGGGAAGATCGTCCTGCAGCACGATTGCAAACTTGGTGTCGAACATGAGACATTCGCCATTGGTTCGTGGATGAAGCGATGCCACACGATTTAGCGGGCGAGGCCTTTCAGGGTCTTGGACGTTTGTGCGTTGACGTGGCTGAAAACTGCGTCATCTCGGCCCCCGATTCGGTCGGCATGGAGCGTATCGAGGCACGGTTCCACGGCAGCGCCTTCGATCTCCATCGTCACGATACCTACGCGATCGGCGTGACGCTGCATGGCGTGCAGACCTTCCGCTATCGCGGCGCGACGCATCACAGCCTGCCCGGCCAGATTATCGTGCTGCATCCCGACGAATTGCACGACGGCGGTGCCGGCACCGAAGACGGCCTGCGTTACAGGATGCTTTATCTGGAGCCGTCCGTCGTGCTGGACTGCCTCGATACGGTCGGCGCACCGCTGCCTTTCGTCAAGGATGCCGTGGTGACGGATCCTGTCTTCCGCACGAGGCTGCTTTCGGCGCTGGGGCCCTTGGACCAGAAGCTGGACGATCTCTTTGTCGCCGACTTCATTGCGCAGCTGATGCAAAGCCTGGCACGGCATGCAGGCCTACCGGCGAAGCCGATCCCAAGGACAGCATGGCGGGCTGCCGGCCTGGCACGCGACTATCTGGAAGAAAATATTTTCCGTATCGTCCGTTCCGAGGAGCTGGAGGCGATCACCGGGCTGGATCGCTACGCCCTATCGCGGCATTTCCGTGCGGCCTTCTCCACCAGCCCGCATCGCTTTCTCTTGATGCGCCGACTTCAACGAGCACGCCGCATGATCGAGGCGAGCGAGCCATTGGCGCAGATCGCAATAGCGGCCGGTTTCAGCGACCAAAGTCATTTCAACAGGCACTTCAAGAAGGCGTTCGGTGTCACGCCGGGCCGCTGGTCGGCATTGGTCCATGGGTCGTCGGCAGCAGCTGCCTGATGCCGTCAGCCGCGGATCATTCGTCGGCGTCGATCTCATCATCGACGAGAACCATCTCTCCATTCGAGAGGTTCGCCTCGACGCGGGCGAGCAGCTTGAACAGCGCCTTCTGGTCCTTTTTGTCGAGACCTTTCAGCGCCTGCTTCTCGGTCTTCTTCACCGATTTCTCGATGGCGTGAATGATTTCGCGGCCGGTGTCGGTCAGGAAGATATGGGCCTGGCGGGCATCGGCGGCCGAGGCGCGCTTTTCCAGGAAGCCCTGCGCCTGCAGCCGATTGATGGTCTTGGTGATGGTCGGTGGGCGAACACCGAGGCGCCCGGCAAGATTGCCGGGCGTCTGCCCATCCTCGCGATCGAGCGCCAGCATGATCTGGTCCTGGCCGGCATAAAAGCCGTGCCCTAGGAGCCGCGCCGCCAGCGCAGTACGTGCCAGCCGCGCCGCCGAATGCAGCCGGCTCATTGTCGCAGTCTTGTCCGCCTTGGCCATGGTCATCCCTCTTCGGCCGAACCGGTGCGGACAGCATAGAGGCCGCCGCCCGGTTGGCAATCGACGATCAAAAAGATCCGGCTTTGCAAAACAGCTTTGCCGGCAAGCAATGCGATGTCCGCCGTGGCTAATGCCAGATGTTTATTTCAGTTAGATGACAAACGACTTTTCAGTGCAGGTGGACGCTTTCAGCAGGAGCGCCGCACACACGAAACGAGACTCAATCAGCCTTTACCGCGACGATCATCAACGCCTGGTAGGCGTCCGCCACCTCGCGCAGCGCCGCCTGCGACAGCGGCCCGGCGCGCCGCGCGATACCGTCCCTGGCGTTCGACGTATCCCGCCTGCCGGACCGATCCGTGTAGGGCGAGACAGTGGTGAATATCTGCTCGCTCAGGCTGTCGGGGAAAAACAGCTGGCCGGTCATCACCGAATTGTCGTTGGGGAAGACCTTGAAGTGGATGTGGGTGGTGCGGCCGCGATACCAGCCGGGATAAATGGTGGCGAAGGATACGATGCCGGTGTCGCCCGTCTTTTGCCAGCCGCGCAGAAAACTCTGGCCTGACGTGTCGACATCCTGGCCGTCACCTTGTCCAGGATAGCCCGAATAATGCCCTTGCGCATCGCAATGCCAGATGTCGACGCGCGCGCCGGGAAGCGGCCGGCAGCCCGCGTCGACCACCTGCAGCCGTACATTGAGGGCAATGCCCGCTTTGCCTTCGGTGATATCGGCGCGCCGGAGCTTCGGGTCGAAATAGAACGGTCCCTCGGTCGCCTCCGGCGTGATCGCGCAGACGCCGGCGCCGCTATCGAACAGGGCAAGCCCGGCATAGGGTGAGGCCTGCTGAGCCAGCGCGATGCCTGGCAGAAAGACGCCGCCGCCCGCGCTGACAGTAATGAGGCCGAGCGCCTGACGCCGGTTCAATGGAAACGGTTTGTCGGACATCCGGCGCCTCTTTTGGTTCTTTCGAGCAACCTGCCTTGTTCTTAATCTAGGCAGTGAGGCCGGCCAGCGCCAATGAACGTCCGGTAATGTTGGCAAAGTTCGGCAATGTTGGCGACCTGTTTGGCCCATCGGTTTGCTGCGTGCAAAAGCAAGGCGCACATCCTATATGGAGCCAACAATCCTTTTCGAGGCCCAACATGAGCGATGCACAGACGACGCAGATCCCCGTAACCGTTCTCACCGGCTATCTCGGCGCCGGCAAGACGACACTGCTCAACCGCATCCTTTCGGAAAACCACGGCAAGCGCTACGCCGTCATCGTCAATGAATTCGGCGAGATCGGCATCGACAACGAGCTGATCGTGGAATCCGACGAGGAAATCTACGAGATGAACAATGGCTGCGTCTGCTGCACGGTGCGCGGCGACCTGATCCGCGTCGTCGAAGGCCTGATGCGCCGGCCGGGCCGTTTCGACGCCATCGTGATCGAGACGACTGGCCTCGCCGATCCGGTGCCGGTGGCGCAGACCTTCTTCATGGACGACGATGTGCGCTCCAAGACCAGGCTCGACGCAGTGGTGGCGCTGGTCGACGCCAAGCACCTGCCGTTGCGGCTGAAGGATTCCCGCGAAGCCGAGGACCAGATCGCCTTTGCCGATGTCGTCGTGCTCAACAAGACCGATCTCGTCACGCCGGAGGAACTGAGCAAGGTCGAGGCGACGATCCGCGCGATCAACCCGGCGGCCAGGATCCATCGCACCACACGCGCCGGCCTAGCGTTGTCGGAAGTGCTCGACCGCGGCGCCTTCGATCTCTCGCGGGCGCTGGAGAACGACCCGCATTTCCTCGAGGCGCATGACGACCATGACCACGACCATCATGACCATGACGGCCATCATCACCATGATCATGACGGGCATGACCACCATCATCACGCGCACCCGTCCGATATTCATGACGTGACGGTGCAATCGGTGTCGTTGCGCGGCGGCGAGATGGACCCGAAGAAATTCTTCCCGTGGATCGAGAAGATCACCCAGATGGAAGGCCCGAACATCCTGCGGCTAAAAGGCATCATCGCGCTCAAGGGCGATGATGAGCGCTATGTCATCCAGGGCGTGCACATGATCATCGAGGGCGACCACCAGCGCGCCTGGAAGGACGGCGAGAAGCACGAGAGCCGGCTGGTGTTCATTGGCCGCGAGCTCGATGCCGAGCGGCTGAAGAAGAGTTTTGACGCCTGCCAGGCCGCTTGATTTCCAAGTCTTATAACGCTAGCGCTGCACCTTCTTTCCTTCTCCCCTTGCGGGAGAAGGTGGCCGAGCGAAGCTCGGTCGGATGAGGGGTGTTTCAGCTTGGCACTGACGGCGTTTCGTCCAGCACCCCTCAACCGTCTTGGCGCTGCGCGCCAATCCACCTTCTCCCACAAGGGGAGAAGGTCGCGTCGCACCTAGCCACGCTAACGATTCCTCTGCGGCGGCAAGGCGACCACAACGATCTCTAATGGAACAGCTCGCATGCCCACAGTCGCCCCGCTTGATCTCGATGGCCATTGCATCGCCGCCGTCTTCCTTGACGACGTGCCGCACTTTGCTCTGGCCGACGGCACCATCCATCGGCTCGACCATGGCCACAAGACTGTGCAGGCCAATGACGGCTTGCTCGCGGCCTTCCACGACGCGGCCAACGACCGGTTGATCACCGGCGGCGAGGACGGCAAGGTCTTTGCCGTCACCGCCGGCGGCAATGCGGCGGAACTGGCAAGCGCCGGCAAAAAATGGATCACCAGCGTCGCTGCCGGGCCGCAAGGCGCCATTGCCTACGCCTCGGGCAAGATCGCCTTCGTGCGTTTCGCCGACGGCAAGGCCAGGGAATTTGCGCATCCGCGTTCGGTCGAGGGGCTGGCGTTCTCGCCCAAGGGGATGCGCTTTGGCGTCGCCCGCTACAATGGCGCGACGCTGCATTTCCCGGCGGCCGACGGCAAGCCTGTCGAGCTCGAATGGGCCGGCGCCCACACCGGCATCACCTTCTCGCCGGACGGCGCCTTCCTCGTCACCACCATGCAGGAGAACGCACTGCATGGCTGGAAGCTGGCCGACGGCAAGCACATGCGCATGAGCGGCTATCCCGGCAAGGTCAAAAGCCTGTCGTGGAGCGCCAAGGGAAAATGGCTGGCGAGTTCCGGCGCGCCGGCAGCGATCGTTTGGCCGTTTTCGGGCAAGGACGGGCCGATGGGCAAAGCGCCGCTGGAGCTCGGCACGCGCGGCAACGCCATGGTGACCTCAGTGGCCTGCCATCCGAGCCAGGATGTCGTCGCCGTCGGCTATGATGACGGCATGGTGATGGCCGTGCGCTTCACCGACGCCAAGGAAGTGCTGCTGCGCCGGCCGGGCAAGGGCGCCATCACCTCGATGATGTGGGACAGGCAAGAGCGGCGCGTCGCCTTCGGCAGTGCGGCCGGCGACTGCGGCGTTATCGATATTTCGGCATAACTAGCCGGGAGTTCTACTCGGCCCCGCAGGAGACCTTGCCGGTCAATTCGACAGGCTTGTCGTCTTTGTCCGCGGCAGCCGTGCCGTCATAGATCGCGAGCGAATAGCGCCCGTCATAAACGCCTTCTTCGCTGGCCTTGGTCAAGATCGTCAGTTCGACTGAGCTATAGGTGTTTGCGACCTCGTGCTCGCGATAGACGAGCAGCCGCAGTTCCTTGCCGTCGAGCCAGTATTGCGTGAGGTTGGAATCCTCGAACACGCTCTTGCGCAGACCGTCGCCAACGGGCCTGCCAAGAATTTCGAGGTCGCCGCGAAAATTGAAGGTCGGCCCGCCCATGCCTCTGGTGACGCCGGCTTCGACCTCGAATTTCACCGCGGCATCCTCGGCGGAGCACCAGATGCCGCCGGTGGCGAAGGCCGTGCCGGCCGACAGCAGCAGCGTTGTTACACAGAAGATCGTCCGCATCTTTTCTCCCCCAAGCCACAAAACCCACCTGCATTGATGCTGGAGGATGCCCCGAGGTCAAGCGCCAGTGCTCTTCTATCGTGGCCGCTGAACCAATGCAGGGCGGCCGCGCGGCCAATTGCGGTTCCGGATGCCGATTGGCTAGAGTGACGTACGAGAGGGGCCTTCATGCATACAATCGACCATTCAAAGACATCCGTCGGCGGCATCAGCACTGCCCGCATCGCCGATCTGCGCGAGACCGAGGCCGAAGCCTTCCGCAAGGCACGGCCAAAATCGGCAGCGAAGGCCGGCAATGGTCTGCCGGGCTTCTTCGGCGGCGTGCCGATGCACTGGATGAACGACTGGCCGACGCCATTCCCGATCCTGGTCGGCAGCGCAAAGGGCGCCACCATCACCGATATCGACGGCAACAGGCTCGACGATTTCTGCCTCGGCGATACCGGCTCGATGTTCGGCCATTCGCCGCCGCCGGTCGCCCGCGCCATCCGCCGGCAGGCTGGACGCGGCCTCACCTACATGCTGCCTTCGGAGGATGCACTCGCCATCGGCCCACTGCTGCAACAGCGCTTCGGCCTGCCGTTCTGGCAGATCGCGACGACGGCGACCGATGCCAACCGCTTTGCGCTGCGCGTTGCCCGCGCCATCACCGGACGGGAAAAGATCCTAGTCTTCAACGGCTGCTATCACGGCTCGGTCGACGAGACGATGGTGCGGCTGGTCGACGGCAGACCGGGCAACCGGCCGGGACTGGCCGGCGAATTTCGCGACCTGACCCGGACAACCGATGTCATCGAGTTCAACGATGTGCCGGCGCTTGAGGCCGCGCTCCGGGACGGGGATATCGCCTGCGTCATCGCCGAGCCGGTGCTGACCAACTCCTGCATGGTGCTGCCAGATCATGGCTTCCACGACGCGCTGCGACGTCTCACCCACGCGGCCGGCACCCTGCTTCTGATCGACGAGACGCACACGATCTCGACCGGTCCGGGCGGCTACACCGAGAAACACGGCTTGGAGCCTGACCTGTTCGTGCTCGGCAAGCCGATCGCCGGCGGCGTTCCGGCCAGCGTGTGGGGCATGAGCGACGACGTCGCCACGCGCTATGCTGCCTATAATAGCCAGAAACAACCAGGCTATTCCGGCATGGGCACGACGCTCTCGGCCAATCCGCTGCAATTCGCCGCAATGCGCGCCACGCTCGAAGAAGTGATGACCGACGAGAGCTACAGCCATATGGACCACCTGGCGCGGCGGCTCGACGCCGGGTTGACCGCTGTCATCGACCGCTACCGCCTGCCCTGGCATGTCGCTCGAGTCGGCGCGCGCGTCGAGTTCATCTGCGCACCCGGCCCGTTGAGGAATGGCGGCGAGGCGGAAACAGCGCACGCGCCGGAGCTCGAAGCGGCGATCCATGTCGCGCTGGTCAATCGCGGCGTGCTGATCGCGCCGTTCCACAACATGATGCTGATCTCGCCGGCGACCAGCGCCACCCAGGTCAACCGCCTGATCACCGCCTTCGGCGCGGTTGCGGCAAGGCTCGCGGCATGAGACAAGCTAGCGCATGAGAGAAGCGCACAAGCAAACTTTGAACGCCATCATCGCCTCCCCTTCGGGCTCGACGCCCGCCGAGGCGCAAACCTTTCTCGACGCCCACCCGGAGATCGAAGCGTTCGACATCGTGCTGACTGACGCCAATGGTGTCGGCCGCGGCAAGATCGTGCGCCGGCACGAGTTGATGAGCATCTTCGAGGGCGGCCGGCACATGCCGATATCCATCCTCGGCCTCGATATCACCGGCGAGGACGTTCACGAGACCGGACTGATCTGGACGACCGGCGACGGCGACCTGCGGGCGTGGCCGATCCCCGGCACGCTGGTGCCGCTGTTCGGTACACAGCCGCCGCGCGGCCAGGTGCTGATGGCGATGTATCATCTCGACGGTCAGCCCATGTCCTCCGATCCGCGGCTGGCGCTGGCCCGGCAGGTGGAGATACTGGCGGCCAAGGGCCTGCATCCTGCCGGCGCCTTCGAGCTCGAATTCTTCCTGCTCGCCAACGAGCGCGACGCCGACGGTAAGGTGCGACCGGCGAACGCGGTACTCGACGGCCGACGCTCGGCCAAGACCGAGGTCTATTCCGTCGACCATCTGCACGGCATGGAACCGCTGTTTTCCGACATCTATGCCGCGGCCAAGGTGCAAGGCATCCCGGCCGAGACGGTCATTTCCGAATATGCGCCCGGCCAGTACGAGCTGACGCTGAATTATCGCAACGATGTGATGCGGGCGGCCGACGATCTCATCATGCTGAAGCGGCTGGTGCGGGCACAGGCGCGCCGCCACGGCGTCACCGCTTGCTTCATGGCCAAGCCGATCGAAAAATATGCCGGCTCCGGCATGCATTTCCATGTCTCGCTGCAGGACAAGGCCGGCAAGAACGTCTTCGCTGAAGCCAGCGGCGAGACCTGGTCTTTGCCGCTGCTGCGCGGACTGGGCGGCCTCATCCAGACCATGGCCGAATCGATGCTGGTGTTCGCACCGCACGCCAATTCATGGCGTCGCTTCGTCTCGCAATCCTATGCCCCAGTGGCGCCGACCTGGGGCGTCAATAACCGCTCAGTGGCGTTGCGCGTGCCGGCAGGCGATGCGAAAAACCGGCGCATCGAGCACCGGCCGTCAGGCGTCGATGCCAACCCCTATCTGGTCGCGGCAACCGTGCTGGCTGGCATCACCAGGGGTCTCGACGAAGGCCTCGACCCCGGCCCCGAAACGACCGGCAATGGCTACGAATCGGCAATCACGCGCACGACCATGCCAGTGGACTGGCGCGCCGCGATCGAGGCCGCGCGCGCGTCGACGTTCCTCAAAGGAGCGCTGGGCGAAGACCTGCACCGTACATTTGTGGCGATCAAGCAATCCGAATATCTGCGCGTGGCGCGCACGGTCAGCGAACTGGATTATCATCTCTATCTGCACGAGGTGTGAGGCGGTCGCATCGCCGGTCATTCTCCCGGCGAAAGCCGGGTCCGGGCTATTTTGAAGGAACCTTTCCGGGGCTTCGCTCATTCCGCATCTGATCGCAGCAGCGGACAAGGCCGCATCAGCCATGATCGCCAGGATGCAGACAAATCCCGTGCCACACCACGCCAAGGTGCAGGCAAGACGCTGGCCCAAGCGTGAATTGCCCGAGACGGCGGAAGAGAATGGCGCAAGCACCATTCCCGAACTCAGTGAGGTGGCGAAAGCCTGCCGCCGCTGCCCGCTATGGCGCAATGCGACACAGACCGTGTTCGGCGAAGGACCTGACAAGGCCAAGGTGATCTTCGTCGGTGAACAGCCTGGTGACCAGGAGGATCTGGCCGGAAAACCTTTTGTCGGGCCGGCGGGCAAGGTCTTCGACGCCATCCTGGACGATGCCGGCGTCGACCGGCTGAAAGTCTATGTCACCAACGCGGTCAAGCACTTCAAGTTCGAGCCGCGCGGCAAGCGGCGCATCCACTCCAAGCCGAATGCCGGCGAGGTGCAGGCCTGCCGCTGGTGGCTCGACAAGGAGCTCGATCTGATAAAGCCCAATCTGGCTGTGGCGCTCGGCGCAACGGCGGCGCAGTCACTGCTCGGCAAAGTCGTGCCGATCATGAAAATGCGGGGCGCGGTCGTGGAGCGCGAGGATGGCCTGCGTGTGTTCGTCACGATCCATCCGTCCTTCATCCTGCGCATCCGCGAGCCGGCGGACAAACAGGCCGAACGCGAGCGGTTCCTGAAGGATATGAAAGCGGTGAAGACGCTGATGGCCGCCTGAACCTATCTGATCAATATCGCCCGGAGATCATTGACGTTCGTCCCGGTCGGGCCGGGCACGAAAAGATCGCCGACGGCATTGAATGCCGTCCAGGCATTGTTGCCCGCAAGCATCGCCTTGGCATCGACGCCTGCCGCCCGCATTCGCGAAACCGTCGAACCGTCGGCAAAGGCGCCGGCATTGTCCTCAGAGCCGTCGATGCCGTCGGTGTCGGCGGCCAGCGCGTGGACGCCCGCCATGCCGCTGATGCCGATGGCGAAGGCGAGCAGAAGCTCGCTGTTGCGACCGCCCTTGCCTTTTGTGCGCACGGTCACTGTCGTCTCGCCGCCCGACAGGATCAGCACCGGCTTTGGGAAAGGCCGGCTGCGCGTCGCGACCTCGCGCGCGATCGCGGCGTGGACACCGCCGACCTCGCGCGCCTCGCCCTCGATGGAATCGGAGAGGATGACCGCCTCGATACCTTGGCGCCTGGCTTCGGCCGCAGCCGCCTCCAGCGACACGCCGGCCGAGGCGATCAGATGCACTTCGTTGCGCGAAAAACGCGGATCGTCGGCGCGCGGCGCATCTGCGGTCGGCGAACTGATATGTGCCATCACCGAAGCCGGCAGCTTCATGCCATAGGCGGCGATCGACGCCAATGCGTCTTCGCGGCTGCCGGAATCGGGAACCGTCGGGCCGGAAGCGACCAGCGCCGGATTGTCGCCCGGAATGTCGGAGACGACCAGCGACACCACCTTGGCGGGATAGGCGGCTGCCGCCAGCCTGCCGCCCTTGATCGTGGAAACATGCTTGCGGATGGCGTTCATGGCGGCGATCGGTGCGCCGGAGGCGAGCAGCGCCTCGTTGACGGCGATTTCGTCGGCCAGCGTCAGACCTCCAGCAGGCGACGGCAGCAGCGCCGAGCCGCCGCCCGAGATGAGCGCCACGACCAGATCGTCCGCGGTCAGCCCCTGCACCTTTTCGAGCAACCGGCGCGAGGCTTCGAGACCGGCTGCGTCCGGCACCGGATGCGCCGCCTCGATGATCTCGATGCGCTGGCAGGTCGCGCCATAGCCGTAGCGGGTGACGACCAGCCCTTCGATCGGCCCGTCCCATACTTTTTCGAATGCCGCCGCCATCTGCGCTGAGCCTTTTCCGGCGCCGATGACGATGGTGCGCCCTTTCGGCATTGCCGGCAGACGATCCCTGATGGTTCTCTGGGGATCGGCAGCGGCGACGGCGGCGTTGAAAATGGCGGTGAGGAAGGTCTTGGGATCGATCTCAGTCATTTTGCTTCCGGCGGCAGTGCCAATTGGCGCCCGTCGACACCGAGATGGCTGCACAACGCGTCGACGACGACGCCGTGATCCTCGCGCTCCGGCAAGCCCGAGACTGCGATCACACCGATCACGCCGGCACCTTTGACCGTTACGGGAAAGCCGCCACCGGCAAGCACATAGTCTGATATGTCGAGGCCCTCGCCGGGCTTGAAGCTGCGGTCGGGGCGCTGTTGCTCCAGCACCAGGCGGTAGGTGCTTCTCAAAAACCGGCGCACGACGTTGATCTTGCGCCGCGCCCAGTCCGGATTGGAGGCGTTCGAGCCTGGCATCGCTGCATAGAACAGCGGCCGGTCGAAGGTCCTGATGTCGACGATGATCGGCAGGTCTTCGGCTAGCGCTCGGTCGCGGATCGCCGAGCCGATCTTGAAGGCAACAGCCTCGTCGAAGACGGGAAAGACAAGCGTGGCTTCCTGTTTCTTGATCAGAGCGATGTCGTCCGCAACGGCCATGTCGTTCCCCTGTCAACTTCGCTGCAGGCTTTGACCGATGGCTGCCGCCCGGTCAAGACGGAACGTGCGGGATAGCTAAACCGCCATATCGCTCTTCGCCGCCCGCCCAGCAACATAGACTTCGCGCACGGCGCGGTCGTCGCCCAGCGTCTGCAGCAGAAATAATTCCTCCGCCAGCGTGCCCGCCGTCTCAATCCGCAGCCGCATCGCCGGCGTGGCGCGTGCGTCGAGCACGACGATGTCGGCGTCGCTGCCTTGGTCCAGCGTGCCGATTTTTTCCACGACCGACAGCGCCTCGGCATTGCCGCGGGTGAGCTGCCAGAACGACTGGAACGGGTTGAGCTTTTCGCCGTTCAGGGCGATCACCTTGTAGCCCTCGTCCATGGTGCGCAGCATCGAATAGTTAGTGCCGCCGCCGACATCGGTTGCGGCCGCGATCCGGAGAGCTTTGTCACGCGTGCGGTAGCGCTGATAATCGAACAGGCCCGAGCCGAGGAACAGGTTCGAGGTAGGGCAGAATACCGCCACCGAGCCTGAATCCGAAAGCGCATCCGCCTCGCGTTCCGACAGATGGATGCAGTGGCCGAACAGACTTTTGCGCCCGAGCAGCCCGTAATGCTCGTAGACATCGGTATAGTCGCGCGCCTTTGGATGGAGTTGCAGGGTAAAGGCGATCTCGGCGTGGTTTTCCGACAGATGCGTCTGCATGTGCAGATCAGGATGTTCACGGCAGAGCGCGTCTGCCATTTCCAACTGTTCCGGCGACGAGGTGATGGCGAAGCGCGGCGTGATGGCATAATGCTGGCGTCCCTTGCCGTGCCAATCGGCGATCAGCGCCTTGCTATCGTCATAAGCCGACTGCGCTGTATCGAGCACACCCTCCGGCGCGTTACGGTCCATCATCACCTTGCCGGCGATGTTGAGCATGTTGCGGTCATGCGACTCGGCGAAGAACGCTTCGGCAGACTCCTTGTGGACCGAGCAATAGGCGGCGACTGTCGTCGTGCCGTTACGCACCACCTCATCGAGAAACAGCCTGGCAATGCGGCGGCCATGCTGGGCGTTCTGGAATTTGGTTTCCTCAGGAAAAGTGTAGGTGTTCAGCCAGTCGAGCAGTTCCGCGCCATGGGAGGCGATGACCTGCATCTGCGGAAAATGCGCATGCGCGTCTATGAAACCCGGCAGCAGCAGATGTGGGCGGTGATCGATCTTTTTTGCGCCTTCATCAGCCTTTTTCTCGACGTCGGCATAGGCGCCCGCGGCAACGATCCTGCCGTCGCGGAGCAGCAGGCCGCCGTCGTCCTCGTAGCGCCAGGCGGAATGGTCGTCGACGGTCTCAGGCCAACGCAGGAAGGACAGCGTGCGGCCGCGCAGAAGCGTGCTGGTCATGCTTATTTCCCTGCCTCCTCGAACCATGCCACCAGCAGCGCCCGCTCCTTGTCGGTGATATGGGTAATGTTGGCGGGCGGCATCGCGTGGCTGCGACCGGCCTGCAGGTAGATCTCGCGGGCTTGCTCGGCGATACCGGCGTCCGTGTCGAGCATCACCCCCTTCGGCGCGTGATAGATGCCCTCGTAGGACGGCTCCTGCGCATGGCACATCGAGCAACGGCCAAGCACGGTGTCGCGCACGGCGGGAAAATGCGCCGAGGCGACATAGATTTGTGCCGCCGAGGACGCCTTGACTTCGCCGGTCAGCACTTTCGGCACCGTCGACAGCCAGATGATGACGACGAACAGGACGGCCGCAGCCAGCCAGGTCCAGGTCGGGTTGCCCTTGCGCGCATGCATGGTGTTGAAATAATGCCGGATCAGCACGCCGATGATGAAAACCAGCGAGGCGATCACCCAGTTGAACTGGGTAGAAAACGCCAGCGGGTAGTGGTTCGACAGCATCAAGAACAGAACGGGCAGCGTCAGGTAATTGTTGTGCAACGAGCGCTGCTTGGCGATCTTGCCGTATTTCGGATCTGGCTTCCTACCGGCGATCAGGTCGGCGACGACGATCTTCTGGTTCGGGATGATGACCATGAAGACATTGGCCGACATGATCGTCGCTGTGATGGCGCCGAGATGCAGGAAGGCGGCGCGGCCGGTGAACAGATGGGTGAGACCCCAGGCGATGAACACCAGCACGGCATAGAGCACCAGCATCAGACCGGTGTCGCTTTTGCCGAGCGGCGAGCGGCACAAGAGATCATAGACCACCCAGCCGACGCCGATCGTCGCCAGCGACAGCAGGATGCCTGTAGGCACCGACATGGCCAGCACATTGGGATCGATCAGAAAGAGGTCCGCCCCGGCATAGTAGACGACGCACAGCATTGCAAAGCCCGACAGCCAGGTGGTGTAGGATTCCCATTTGAACCAGGTCAGGTGCTCAGGCATTTCGGCCGGCGCCACCAGATATTTCTGCACGTGATAGAAGCCGCCGCCATGCACCTGCCATTCCTCGCCGAAGGCGCCGGCGGGCATTCCCGGACGCTGGCGCAGGCCGAGATCGAGCGCGACGAAATAGAAGGACGAGCCGATCCAGGCGATGCCGGTGACGACATGCAGCCAGCGCACGGCGAAACTCAGCCAGTCCCAGAAAATCGCGAAATCCATCATTGAAAAGTCGTCCCTGCCGATTGGGTGACTTTACGGGCTGGAGCGCAAACGGAAAGGGCCGAGCTGCACGATGACTTTCAAAAAAAATTGGAAAATACTAGGCTCGTTACACGCAGCTGCATGAGAGCCACGAAACCCGCATGGCCTACCTCGACAACATCGCCGTCTTCGTCCGCGTCGTCGAGCTTGGCAATTTGTCGGCGGCGGGCCGCGACATGCGCATCTCGCCGGCGGTCGCCTCCAACCGCATCAAGGAGCTCGAGAAGCATCTTGGTGTCAGGCTGTTCAACCGCACGACCCGGCAGCTGATGCCGACCGAGCACGGCACCGTGTTCTACTCCGGCGCCAAGCAGGTGCTGGAGGCGGTCACCGAGGCGGAGGCTGCGGTCAGCGCCTTATCCGGCCAGCCGCGCGGCACCATAAAAGTGACAGCGCCGCTCGGCCTCGGCCGCCGGCTGGTGGCGTCGGGCATCCCCGATTTCCACGACAAATATCCTGATATCGAGGTTCGGTTGAGACTTTCAGACCACAATGTCGACATTATGAAGGAAGGCATCGATGTCGCCTTCCGGCTGGGCATCATCGAAGATTCCAGCCTCAGGATGCGCGGCATCATGGAGTGCGAACGGGTGCTGGTGGCGGCACCGAAATATCTGGAGGCGCGTGGCGAGCCGACCGAGCCGCAGGAATTGATCGGCAAGAAGCACGACTGCCTGATGCTGCGCTATTCCGGCGCGCGCGAATACGTCTGGACGCTGCAGACGGCCGACGGCCCGCGAAAATTCGAAGTGCACGGACCCTATGACACGGACGATGGCGACGTGCTGACCGGCTGGGCGCTGTCCGGCCGCGGCATCATCAACAAGCCGCGATTCGAGGTCGAGCCGTTCATCCGCGACCAGCGGCTGAAGGTGATCCTGTCCGACACGCCGCCGACGCCGGTGCAGTTCGCCGCCGTCTATCCGCACAAGAAGCTGCAGGACCCGAAGGTGCGGCTGCTGCTCGACTTCATGGCCGAGCGCTGTCAGCGGCTGATCAAGGATATTCTGGCCGGCAAATGATCGCCGACTGGCCGGTTGCTTTCCGTCCAGCTGGTGAAGATAATTCCTGCGGAATCTCACTCACCAGGGAAGACCGATGGCCGACGGCGCCACAATGCATCTTGCCGTTTCACTGGTTCCGGAAGCCGCGCCTTCCCATCCGTCCGACGCCGGCCCGGATTTCAGCCTTCTGGCCCGGTTCGTGCAAAAGGCCGAAGCAGCCGGCTTGGACATGGTGGTTCTTGCCGATTCCGCGCCCGCTGCACGCGGCGACGCGCCGAACCGGCAAGTGCCCTTCGAAGCGACGACCCTGCTGGCGGCGCTGGCGACGGTCACAAGCAGGATCGGCCTGATCGCCGCCGCGTCGACGGTTGCCCACCAGCCCTACAATCTGGCGCGCCGTTTCGCCTCGCTCGACGTCATCAGCCATGGCCGTGCCGGCTGGAACGCGAGCATGTTCCCCGATCCGCGCGAGGCAGCCAATTTCAGCCGTCCGGAAGGGTTTTCCGGCGACGACTTCCGCCGACGTGCGGAGGAATTGATCGGCATCGTGCAGGGCTTGTGGCAAGGCTGGGATACGGATGCCCTGCTGTTCGACAAAAGCGGCGGCCGCTTCTTCGATCCCGAAAAGATGCACCTGCTCGACCACAAGGGCGAGTTTTTCTCTGTGGGCGGCCCGCTGAATGTTGCGCGGTCGCCGCAGGATATGCCGGTGCTCGTCATGTCAGGCCTATCGGAGCCCGACATGGAGATCGCCGCCCGCGTCGCCGACGTCATCCTGTTGGACGGGCCATCGGTCGCGGGCGCGAAGGCTGACGATCTGAAGCGCCGCGCGCTTGCGTTCGGGCGCAGTCCGGGCGCGATAAAGGTGCTGATGAACGTTGCGCCGAGCGCTGAAATGGCCGTCAGGCGGGACCTGATCGCAGATAGGCTCGAAGAGTCTTTCCGATCGAAAAGCTGCGATGGTTTCAACATACTCATGCCGCCGGTGCTGTCTGTGCTCGACGACTTCGTCGATTACGTGCTGCCGGAGCTTCGTCGCCGCGGCCTTCTCCGGTCGGATTATCCCGGCGCGACGCTTCGCTCCCATCTCGGACTTGCTGGGAGAGATGAACAATGACCGCCCATCGACGTCAGATGAAGCTTGGCGCCTTTCTGTGGGCAACAGGCCACCATATCGCGGCCTGGCGCCATCCGCAGGCGCATGTGACGGCGGGTGTAGATATCGACCATTACATCCAGCTGGCGCGGACGGCGGAGGCGGCGAAGCTCGACATGATCTTCTGCGAGGACGCTGCCGGCGTGCGCGAGGCCAATGTCAATATCGCTAGCCAGACCTCGCGCTCGATCGGCTTCGAGCCGATCAGCCTGCTTTCGGCTCTCGCAGTCCAGACCAGCCACATCGGCCTCGTCTCCACGGCATCGACGAGCTACAACGAGCCTTACGGGCTGGCGCGGACCTTCTTGTCGCTCGACCATCTGAGCGGCGGCCGAGCCGGCTGGAACCTGGTTACCTCCGCCAGCCACATCGAAGCCGCCAATTTCGGCTCGACCGGCCTGCGCCCGCATGCCGATCGCTATGAGCGCGCGCGTGAATTCGCCGAAGTCGTCACCGGACTTTGGCACGGCAAGCTCGATGGGGCTTCCGGATCCGGTCACGACGGCCAGAGCTTTTCTGTTCGCGACCCGCTCGACCTGCCGCGCTCCCCCCAGGGCGCGCCAGTGATGGTTCAGGCCGGCGCCTCGGACGTTGGCCGGGACCTTGCCGCCCGCACCGCCGACGTCGTGTTCACAGCGGCGCAGACATTCGAGGAGGCGAAATCCTTCTACGAGGATCTCAAGGGTCGCCTGGCGACCTATGGGCGCGAGCCTGATGATATCAAGATCATGCCGGGCGTCGCACCGATCGTGGCGGCAACCGAGGCTGAAGCGCAGGAAAAATACGAGGAATTGCAGGAGTTGATCCCCGACGATATCGGCATCGCGCTGCTTTCCAGCTATCTCAGCATTTCCGATCTGTGGCGCTATCCCATCGATGGACCATTGCCGGAGCTGCCGGCAAGCGAAGGCATGCAGAGCCGGCAAGCTCTCGTCGTCGATCAGTCGCGCAGGGACAAGCTCTCCATCCGGCAGCTTGCGCGCCACTTCGCCGGCGCGCGCGGCCACTGGCGCGTCGTCGGCACGCCGGCTCAAATCGCCGACGAACTCGAGGCACGCTTCGAGGGCGGCGCCGCTGACGGCTTCAACGTCATGCCGTCCTGGTTTCCCGGTGAACTCGATGCCTTTGCCGCGCTCGTCGTGCCGGAATTGCAGCGGCGCGGCCTGTTCCGCACGGAGTACGAAGGCCGCACCTTGCGCGACCATCTGGGCCTGAAGCGGCCGATCTGAGCAGCACGCTATGGAAGCGCGCCTGCACGAAAGTGCAGCTCGGCGGTATATCAGCCGTCAGCCGGCCATTGCCTTGCCACGAGAGGCGGGGTGCGGAGCCGCTGGTGCGACGGCGTGAGCGGCCAGCGCCGTCATGATCTCGGCCGCCGCCAAGGCCGCAATCACTTGCGGTCGCTTGTCCTTGACCGTTTCGCCGCCGATCGGCGAGACGAGGCGAGCAAATTCCGTCTCGCTGCCGTCCGCCGACTTCAGGAACCAGCTCCTGAATGTCGCCTTTTTGGTCTTCGAGCCGATCATGCCGACATAGGCGGCATCCCGGCGCTTCAGCGCCTCAGTGGCGATCAGGAAATCCAGCGCGTGGTCGTGGGTAAGAATGACGAAGGCGCTCCCGGCCGGAGCCTCGCGCACCATCGCCTCCGGCATAGGCGTCAGGCTGGTTTCGATCGTGTCCGGCATGCCATCCAGCGCCTCGGCCCTCGTCTCGACAACGGCGACACGCACCGGCAGCAAGGCCACCGCCGATGCCAACGCCTGGCCGACATGACCACCGCCGAATATGTAGACATGCGGCAGTTGAGCCTCCGCGGCTTCCGCCGCCGCAACCAGCTCTTGCGCCAGCGCAGCATCGACCAGCCGAATCAGCACCTCGACCCTGCCGCCGCAGCACTGGCCGATTTCCGGTCCGAGCGGGATGTCGAGGGTAGCTCGGATATCCCTCCCCCTTGAGGGGAGGGTGGCGGCGAAGCCGCCGGGTGGGGTCGCCGCGGCAGTGCTCGACATTTTTTTAGGTCGCGCGCTCCCTCTACCGACCCCCTCTGGCCGCTCCGCGGCCATCTCCCCCTCAAGGGGGGAGAAAAGCATCTGCCGCGCCTTGTCGATCGCCATATATTCGAGTTGGCCGCCGCCGATCGTGCCAAAAATCGCCGCGCTCGAGACGAGCATGAAGGCGCCCTTCTCGCGTGGCGTCGAGCCTTTTGTTCCGGCCACCTCGACCAGGGCCACCCGGCCGGCGCGCGCAAGAAAGGCTTTCAAGCTTTGCACCTTCGCGTTCATCATTCGCATTCCCTATCGGGAAATATAGAGTTTTCGGCCTGAATTGCACGCTTTCTGGGATTCCGAGGCTGGGTTCACGTGCCGGCCTTGGCCTCACCCTTCAGCCGTTCGATCGCCATCAGCACCCGCTCCGGTGTCGCCGGTGGGTCAAGGCGCGGACAGATCCGGTGGTCGGCAACGCTCGCCACCGCATCCGACAGCGCATGCAGCACCGACATGCCAAGCGGGAGCGGCGGCTCGCCGACCGCCTTGGAGCGGTGCACCGTCGGCTCGCTCGCCTCTGGCCAGTCGGCCAGCGTCACGTTGAAGATCTTCGGCCGGTCCGAAGCGAGCGGGATCTTGTAAGTCGACGGTGCATGGGTGCGCAGCCGCCCCTTGTTGTCCCACCACAATTCCTCGGTCGTCAGCCAGCCCATGCCCTGGATGAAGCCGCCCTCGACCTGGCCGAGGTCGATGGCGCGGTTCAGTGAGCGGCCGGTCTCGTGCAGGATGTCGGTGCGTTCGACTACATATTCGCCGGTCAGCGTGTCGACCGAAACTTCCGAGCACGCGGCGCCATAGGCGAAATAATAGAAGGGACGGCCCTCGCCCTTGTCGCGGTCCCAGTGGATTTTCGGCGTCTTGTAGAAGCCCGCCGCCGAAAGCTGGATGCGCGCCATGTAGGCCTGCCTGACGAGATCGGCGAAGGCGATCTCCTGATTGCCGATGCGCACCCGGTTGGGCAGGAACAGCACCTGGTCACGCGGCACCTGGTATTTTTCAACGGCGAAATTGGTCAGCCGATCCTTGATCTGCCGGGCTGCGTTTTGCGCCGCCATACCGTTGAGATCGGAACCGGAGGAGGCGGCGGTCGCCGAGGTGTTCGGCACCTTGCCGGTCGTCGTTGCAGTGATCTTGACCTGGTCGAGGTCGATCTGGAATTCTTCCGCCACCACCTGCGCCACCTTGACGTAGAGGCCTTGCCCCATCTCGGTGCCGCCGTGGTTCAGATGCACCGATCCGTCGGTGTAGACATGCACCAGCGCGCCGGCCTGATTGTAGTGGGTGGCGGTGAACGAGATACCGAACTTGACCGGCGTCAGCGCCAATCCCCGCTTGATGAAGCGACTGTTGGCGTTGAAGGCTTCGATGGTGCGGCGGCGCCTCGCATAGTCGCAACTCGCCTCCAGTTCGGCGACGATGCGGTGGATGATGTTGTCCTCGACCGTCTGGTGATAGGGCGTGACGTTGCGGTCGCTGGTGCCATAAAAGTTCTTCTTGCGAATCTCAAGCGGGTCCTTGCCGACGGCAAAGGCGACCTCTTCGATGACACGCTCGGCGCCTACCATGCCTTGCGGGCCGCCGAAGCCGCGGAAGGCTGTGTTCGACACGGTGTTGGTGTAGAGCGGCGCCGATTGTGCGTGCACCGCCGGCCAGAAATAGGTGTTGTCGCAATGGAACAGCGCGCGGTCAGTAACCGGGCCTGAGAGGTCCGCCGAGAAGCCGCAGCGCGCCGCGAACATGAAGTCGACGCCGAGGATATTGCCCTCGTCGTCGAAGCCAACCTCGTAGTCGACCAGAAAGTCATGACGCTTGCCGGTGGCGATCATGTCGTCGTCACGGTCAGGTCGGATTTTCACGGCGCGATGATGTTTCTTCGCGGCGATAGCGGCCAATACTGCAAACTGGTTGCCTTGCGTTTCCTTGCCGCCGAAGCCGCCGCCCATGCGGCGGATCTCGACCGTGACGGCATGGCTCGGCACGCCGAGCGCATGGCTGACCATGTGCTGGACTTCGCTCGGATGCTGGGTCGAGGAATAGATGGTCACATCCTGATCCTCGCCGGGAATGGCCATGGCGATCTGGCCTTCGAGATAGAAATGGTCCTGGCCGCCGATGCGCATTTTTCCCTTCAGCCGGCGCGGCGCCGCTTTGATTGCAACCGCTGCATCGCCACGCTTCAAGGTCAGCGGCGGCGTAACAAGCTTGTCCTTTCTGGGATCGAGCACGCCGATGTCGGTGACGAAAGGCAATTCCTTGTATTCGACCTTGGCCAGCCTTGTGGCGCGGCGTGCCTGCTCGCGCGTTTCGGCGATGACGCAGAAGATCGGCTGACCGAAGAATTGCACCTTGTCGTCTGCCAGCACCGGTTCGTCGTGACGACCGGTCGGCGAAATATCGTTCTCGCCCGGCACATCACTGGCCGTCAGCACGTCGACGACGCCGGGCGCTGCGCGCACCGCCGACAGGTCCATGCTGGTGATGGTGGCGTGCGTGGCCGTCGAAAGCCCAAGGCAGCCGTGCAGCGTGCCTGATGATTCCGGCATGTCGTCGATATAGACGGCCGTGCCGCGGACGTGCTTGTGCGCGGAATCATGGCGCTGGTCGGTGGCAACGCCGCCGGATATTTTTTGTGCCTTGAGGTTGGGAGCGTGCGTAGTCATCACGCCGCCTCGTGCCGCGATACCTGGATCGGCGCCTTGGTGCCGCTGGTCTCGGCGAAGAAGCGCAACAGCAGGTTCCGTGCCGCCAACGCCCGGTATTCGGCGCTCGCTCGCATGTCAGTCAGCGGAGTGAAATCTTTGGCGTATTCGGCCATCGCCGCCTCGACCGTCGCCTCCGTCCAAGGCCTGCCAAGCAACGCCTTTTCCACGCCGAAGGCCCGCTTGGGCGTTGCGGCCATGCCGCCATAGGCGATGCGGATATCCGCGACCGTGCCGTCCCTGGCCAGGGTTAGCAGGAACGCGCCAAGTGCTGCGGTGATGTCTTCGTCACGGCGCTTGGTGATCTTGTAGACGGCGAATTTGGTGTCTCGGCCTGGCACCGGGACATGCACGGCCTCGACGAATTCGCCCAGCTGCCGGTCCTGCTTGCCATAGGCGATGAAGAAATCTTCGAGCGGGATGGTTCGCCGCTTGTTGCCGCGGCGCAGTGTCAGCCGCGCACCCAGAGCGATCAGCGGCGGCGGCGTGTCGCCGATCGGCGAGCCGTTGGCGATGTTGCCGCCGATCGTGCCCATATTGCGCACCTGGTCGCCGCCGATGCGATCGAAAAGCGGCCCGAGCGCCGGGACGCGTTTCGCCAGCGTCGAGAAAGCCTCGGTATAGGTGACGCCGGCACCGATCGAGATGACGCCCTTGTCCTCGGAGATCCCGCACAGACCGTCGAGATTGCCGATGAAAATCGCCGGCGCAATATCGCGCATATGCTTGGTTACCCAAAGGCCGACATCGGTCGAACCGGCAACGATGGTGGCGCCCGGCTCCTTGTCGAGCACGGTGGCGAGATCGTCGGCATCGGCCGGCACGACCAGCCGCTGCTTGCCGGCGCCGATCTCGATGCGCGCACCGTCTTTCATGGCCGCAAGCTTGGCCGTGATGGCCTCGCGCTCCGCCGCCAGCGGGTCCTTCGCCGCCTTGCCGTAGCTGGAGATGGCACGCGCCGCCCGCATGATCGCTTCATAGCCGGTGCAGCGGCAGAGATTGCCCTGCAGTGCCTTTTCGATGGCCGCATCCGACGGCTCCGGCGACCGCATCCACAGCGCATAGAGCGACATGACGAAGCCCGGCGTGCAGAAGCCGCATTGCGAGCCGTGGAAGTCGACCATGGCTTGCTGCACCGGATGCAGCCTATCGCCCTCGCCGCGCAGATGCTCGACGGTCACGACATGCGTGCCGTCGAGCGAGCCGAGGAAGCGGATACAGGCATTGACGCTTTCGTAAACCAACCGGCCGGCCGAGAGCCTTCCGACCAGCACAGTGCAGGCGCCGCAATCGCCTTCGGCGCAGCCTTCCTTGGTGCCGCGCAGCGAGCGCTCGAGCCGCAACCAGTCGAGCAAGGTCTCGTCGGGCGCCACGGTGGTTAGCGCAACGTTCTCGCCATTGAGGATGAAGCGTATCTCATTGCGTTCCGTGATCTTGGCCATATCTCAGCTCCCCCGGTAAGTCGAATAGCCGTAGGGGGAGACAAGCAGCGGCACATGATAGTGCACCGGCTCGGCCATGCCGAAGCGGATCGGCACGCTGTCGAGGAAGGCCGGTTCCGGCAGCCTCAACCCCTGCCGGCGCAGATAGTCGCCGGCAGCGAAGACCAGCTCGTATTCGCCGGTGCGGAATTGTGCGTCGGCAAGCAGCGGTGCGTCACAGCGGCCGTCGGCATTGGTGACCGCCGTCTTCAAATGCGTCCGCATGTCGCCGTCGATACGGTAGAGCTCGATGGACAGGCCCGCCGCCGGCCTGCCGGTCGCGGTATCGAGGACATGGGTTGTCAGACGTCCGCCTTCGGCTTTCGACGTTTCCGCCACTGGCTGCTCCCATTCCCGGTACAGTCGAAACATACTTGACGAATTGTGCGCCAATTAAAGGCGATGCATAAGTCCCGGTCGAGCGGAGTGCTGCAAAAACACTTTCAAAATTTTCGGGGGAATGCGCAAGCCGCCCTTTCGACTATCCTGATCACACCATCCGGCAGGAGTGACGATGCGTTACGAACGAGACATGCGCGGCTATGGCGCCAATCCACCGGATCCGAAATGGCCTGGCGGCGCGCATGTCGCGGTGCAGTTCGTCGTCAATTACGAGGAAGGCGGCGAGAACTGCGTTCTGCATGGCGACAAGGCTTCGGAGGCCTTCCTGTCCGAGATCGTTGGCGCCGCACCGTGGCTTGGCCAGCGCCACTGGAACATGGAATCGATCTACGAATACGGCGCGCGCGCCGGCTTCTGGCGATTGCTGCGCCTGTTCACCGAGGCTGAGGTGCCGGTGACCTGCTACGGCGTCGCCACAGCGCTGGCGCGCTCGCCCGATCAGGTCGCAGCGATGCAGGAGGCCGGCTGGGAGATCGCCTCGCATGGGCTGAGATGGATCGACTACCGCGATCATGCGCCGGAGGACGAGCGCCGCGACATGGCGGAGGCGATCCGGCTGCACTACGAAGTCACCGGCGCGCGCCCGACCGGCTGGTACACCGGCCGCACCTCGATCAACACTGTGCGGCTGGCGGCGGAAGAAGGCGGCTTCGACTATGTGTCGGACACCTATGACGACGAACTGCCTTACTGGTTCGAGCATGATGGGCCGGACGGGTCGACAAAGCCGCAACTCATCATCCCCTACACGCTCGACGCCAACGACATGCGCTTCGCGACGCCGCAAGGCTTCAACTCGGGCGACCAGTTCTTCGCCTATCTCAGGGACAGTTTCGACACGCTCTATGCCGAGGGGAAGCTAGGGCGGCCGCGCATGATGAATATCGGCCTGCACTGCCGTCTCGTCGGCCGGCCGGGCCGGGTCGCGGCGCTCAAGCGCTTTGTCGACTACGTCAAATCGCACGACAAGGTATGGCTGGCGCGGCGCATCGACATCGCCAGGCACTGGCAGGAGACCCATCCGTTCCGGCGGCCGGCGCTGCGCCCGTCGAAAATGGAGTTCGAGGCCTTCGTCCAGGCATTCGGTGGGATGTTCGAGCATTCGCCGTGGATCGCCGAACGCGCCTACGAGTTGGAGCTCGGCCCGGCGCATGACAGCGCCGGCGGCCTCCATAATGCACTGTGTCGTGTCTTTCGCGGCGCCAGCGAGGCCGAGCGGCTCTCCGTGCTCAACGCCCACCCCGACCTTGCCGGCAAATTGGCGCAGGCCAAGCGGCTGACGGCGGAATCGGCCAGAGAGCAGGCTTCAGCCGGGCTCGACGCACTGACCGATAAGGAGCGCGAGCTGTTCTCAAAACTCAATGCCGCCTACGTCACGTCCTTTGGCTTTCCCTTCATCATCGCGGTGAAAGGCAAGACCAAGGTGGAAATCCTGGCGGAGTTCGAGGCGCGCAGCGGCAACACCCGCGGCGTCGAATTCGACACCGCTTGCAAACAGGTCGAGCGCATCGCGCTGCTTCGCCTCAAGGACTTACTTCCGTAATGGGCTTTGGCTCCCGCAATAGGCTTGAACTCATGGATACGATCAAGATGGCCGACCGAACCTATTACGCGCCGCATGGCGGCCACCCCGGCCAGAGCGAGCTGCTGACCGGCCGGGCCGTCTTCACCGAGGCCTATGCAGTCATTCCCCGAGGCGTGATGCAGGACATCGTCACCAGCGCCTTGCCGTTCTGGGACAAAACCCGAGTCTGGGTGCTGTCGCGCCCATTGTCCGGCTTCGCCGAGACGTTCTCGCAATATATCGTCGAGGTCGCGCCCGGCGGCGGCAGCGACCGGCCGGAACCGGATGCCGGCGCCGAGGGCGTCTTGTTCGTGGTCGAGGGCGAGCTGAGCGTCTTGCTGGCTGGCGAGAAACATGTCCTGCAGCCGGGTGGCTTTGCTTTCCTGCCGCCGGCCAGCGGATGGACCGTTCGCAACGAGAGTGGTGCTGCTGTCCGCTTCCACTGGATCCGCAAGGCCTACGACGCCGTTGAAGACATCGATCCGCCGCAGGCCTTTTTTGCCAACGAAAGGGACATCGCGCCCACGCCCATGCCCGGCACCGAAGGCAGATGGGCGACGACGCGCTTCGTCGATCCTGAAGACATGCGCCACGACATGCATGTCACCGTCGTCACGCTCGAGCCCGGCGCGGTTATCCCCTTCGCCGAAACCCATGTCATGGAGCACGGCCTCTATGTGCTGGAAGGCAAGGCGGTCTATCGCCTCAACCAGGACTGGGTCGAGGTCGAGGCCGGCGACTATATGTGGCTTCGCGCCTTCTGCCCGCAGGCCTGCTATGCCGGCGGGCCCGGCAAATTCCGCTATCTTCTCTACAAGGACGTCAATCGGCACGCCAAGCTTGGCGGTGCCGGCATCGCGAAGCGCGTGCCATGAGCCGCATTGTCGCCCGGCCGCTGACCCGCGAGAGCTTCGCCGAATTCGGCGACGTCATCGATATGGGCGGCGACAATCACTACCCGATCAATGGCGGCAAGGCCGAGCGTTATCACGACCTCGCCACGGCGCAAGCGCTGGGGCCGAATGCGCGCGTGCTGATCTCCATGGTGCGGGGCGCGCCCTACGATTTTCCGCTGAAGCTCACCATGGTCGAGCGTCACCCGTTCGGCAGCCAGGCCTTCATCCCGCTGTCGCCACGGCCGTTCCTGGTCATCGTCTGCCATGATGGCGACGAAGGTCCAGGCGAGCCGCACGCCTTCATCACCGCGCCCGGGCAAGGCGTCAACTATCCGCGCAATCTGTGGCACGGCGTGCTGACGCCGATCGGCGAGGCCCAGGATTTTCTCGTCGTCGATCGCGGCGGCGACGGCTCCAACCTCGAAGAGTGCCATTTCTCGCACGCCTACGAGATCCACCTTCCCGATGGGACCGCATGATGGCCGACGTCTCGCTGATCGACCGCCTGCTCGACGTCATCGAGCATGACATCGTGCCGAAGACGGCCGAAGGCGTCGCCCACGGCAATAAGCTGTTCGGCGCGGCGATCATGAGAAAGGGCGACCGCTCGCTGGTGCTCGCTGAAACCAACAACGAGACGGAGAATCCGCTCTGGCATGGCGAAGTGAACTGCCTGAAGCGATTCTATGAAATGCCGAAGGCCGAGCGCGTCGACACCAAGGACGCCATCTTCCTCGCCACGCACGAACCCTGCTCGCTCTGCCTGTCGGCGATCACCTGGACCGGCTTCGATAATTTCTACTATTTGTTCAGCCACGAGGATTCGCGCGACAGCTTCGCCATTCCGCACGATTTGAAAATCCTGAAGGAGGTCTTCACCCTCGACCCCGGCGGCTACAATGCCGAGAACGCCTATTGGAAGAGCTTTTCGATCCGCAAATTGGTGCGGTCACTGCCCGAGGCCGAGCGCCTGCGGCTGGAAACGCGGATCGGCACCATTTTGGCGCGCTATGACGAACTGTCCAGCGCTTACCAGGCGAGCAAGACCGAGAACGACATTCCGTTGAGTTGACGCGGATTGACCAGCCGAATTCGTTGGCTGGCCCACGACGCGGCAGGCTTGGGCTCCATCATGCAGTCACCTAGGAGCCCAGCATGAAAACCGTCACTGAATTTCCCCGCAAGGTCGTCGAATTTCCGGATATGGGGATCGTCATGCCGGATGGCTGCCGGCTGTCGGCGCGAGTGTGGATGCCCGACGACGCCAGCGACGATCCGGTGCCGGCGATCCTTGAGCATCTGCCTTACCGCAAGCGCGACAGCACGATCTTTCGCGATCAGCTGACGCATCCCTATTTCGCCGGCCACGGCTACGCCTCGATCCGCGTCGACATGCGCGGCAATGGCGATTCCGAAGGGCTTATGGATGACGAATATTCCGAGCAGGAATTGCAGGACGCCTGTGATGTGATCGCCTGGGCGGCGGCCCAGCCCTGGTGCAACGGCAAAGTCGGCATGATGGGCATCTCCTGGGGCGGCTTCAACTGCCTGCAGACAGCAGCCAAGCAGCCGCCGGCGCTGAAGGCGGTGATCAGTCTCTGCTCGACCGTCGACCGCTATGCCGACGACATCCACTACAAGGGCGGCTGCCTGCTGATCGAGAACTTCGGCTGGGCCTCGACCATGCTGTCCTATTCGTCGCGACCGCCGGACCCGCTGCTGGCCGGCGACAACAGATGGCGCGACCTGTGGCTGACCCGGCTGGAGAACCAGCCCTTCCTGGCGCCGCTGTGGCTGAGGCACCAGCACCGCGACGCCTATTGGAAGCGCGGCTCGATCTGCGAGGACTATTCCGCCATTAAAGCCGCCGTGCTGTCGATCGGCGGCTGGCATGACGGCTATCGCAACACCATTTCCCATCTCGCCGCCAATATCGAGGCGCCGGTCAAGGGCATCGTCGGCCCCTGGATCCACAAGTACCCGCACTACGCAGCACCGAAACCAGCGATCGGCTTCCTGCAGGAGGCCTTGCGCTGGTGGGACCGCTGGCTAAAGGGCATCGACACCGGCGTCGAGGCCGACCCGGCCTACCGCGCCTATGTGATGGACAGCGTGCGCCCCGCGCGCTGGCATCCGGAGCGGCCGGGCCGCTGGGTCGCTGAATCGGTGTGGCCGTCGCCCGAAATCGAGACACGTGAGATCGAGCTGATCCATGAAGGCGCCAAGCCGGTAATCGTCGCTTCGCCGCAAAGCTGCGGCCTTGCCGGCGGCGAATACTTTCCCTTCACCTTCGGCCCGGAATTGCCCGGCGACCAGCGCCCCGACGATGCATTATCGGTGTGTTTCGACCAGCCGGTGCTAACACAGGCGATCGACATTGTCGGCGCGCCGGAAGCACTGGTCAGGGTTTCGTCCGACCGGCCTCAAGCGAACATCGCGATCCGGCTGTGCGACGTGCATCCCGACGGCGCGTCGGAGCTGATCTCCTATGGCGTGCTCAACCTGACGCATCGCAACTCGCACGAATTCCCCGAGGCGCTGGTGCCGGGCGAAACCGTCAGCGCCCGTGTGGTGCTCGACCAGTGCGCCTATCGCGTGCCATCAGGCCACCGCCTGCGTATTGCCGTTTCGAACGCCTATTGGCCGATGATCTGGCCATCGCCGGAGCCGGTCCGGCTCGACCTGTCGGCGGCGACACTGAAGCTGCCGTTGCGCCCGCTGGCGCACCGCGATGAAGTCACGTTCCCCTCGCCCGAGGCCGCCGCGCTCTGGGCGACCGAAACGGTCCGCGTCGCCAATTCCGAACGTCATGTCGACCGCGACGAGAAGACCGGAATCGTCACGCTTTCCATCGTCGACGATTTCGGCGAGGTGCGCGACCTGGAGCATGGCCTTGCCAATGGCAGCATCGCGAGTGAGACATGGGCGATCCATCCGGACAATCCACTGTCGGCGTCGGGCAAGACGCACTGGACGCAGACGCTGTCGCGAAATGGATGGTCGGTGCGCACCGAAACATCAGCCGAAATGCGGTCCGACGCGCAAAGCTTCATGGTAAGCGCCAGAATCGAAGCCTATGAAGGCGAGAAACTGGTTTTCGAGCGCTCTTTCGAAGAGAAAATCCCGCGCGCGCTGCTTTGAGCGCTTATGCGGATTGGTCCAATTGCGACGTACGATTTACGCCACGGCATGTCGCATTCGGTCTTGCTTACGGCGTTCCCTTGCGGTCATTATTCTCCTCACAAGAAATAATAAAAAACGACCACAAGGTCGAACCAACAGAGTGAGGAACTCAACATGTCGAACGAACTGGAATTTCTCAGCCGGCGCGTCGCGTCCGGCAAACTGAGCCGTCGTGATTTTCTCGGCCGGGCGGCAGCGCTCGGCGTCACCGCGACCTTCGCCAACTCGCTGCTTTCAAGTGCGGCGCGCGCCGCGGGTCCGGTCAAGGGCGGCACGCTGAAGGCCGGCCTGGTCGGCGGCGAGTCCACCAACAGCCTCGATCCGGCCCTGTTCATGACCCAGGTGCCGTTCGCCTTCGGCAAGATGTGGGGCGAACTGATCGTCGAGCTTTCCCCGGAAGGCAATCTCGAGAACCGCATCGCCGAGGAGATCGGCTCGTCGGACGACGCCAAGGTCTGGACGCTGAAGATCCGCGACGGCGTCGAATTCCACAATGGCAAGACGGTGACCGCCGAGGACGTGGCCGCCACGCTCGAACGCCATTCGGACGAGAAGTCGAAGTCGGGCGCGCTCGGCTACATGAAAGGCATCGAGAGCATCAAGGCCAGCGGCAAGGAAGTCGTGCTGACGCTGAAGGAAGCCAATGCCGACCTGCCCTATCTGCTTAGCGATTACCATTTGATCATCCAGCCCAATGGCGGCAAGGACAAGGCCGACGCCGGCATCTCGGCCGGACCCTACAAGATCACCACCAACGAACCCGGCGTGCGCCATGGCGGCGAGCGGTTCGCCAATTACTGGCAGGCCGACAAGATGGGCCATGCCGACCAGATCGAGATCATCGTCATCAACGACGCCACGGCGCGCACTTCTGCCTTGCAGGGCGGCCAGGTCAACATGATCAACCGCGTCGAGCCGAAGATCGTCGACCTGATCAAGCGGCTGCCCGGCGTTACCATCCGCAACCATGCGGGTCCTGGCCACTACGTCTTCATCATGCATTGCAACACGGCGCCGTTCGACAACAACGATTTGCGCATGGCGCTGAAGCTGGCGATCGACCGCGAGGAGATGCTCGACAAGATCCTCAGAGGCTATGGCTCGCTCGGCAACGACTTTCCGATCAACTCGGCCTATCCGCTGTTTTCCGAGGACATCGAGCAGCGCAAATACGATCCCGACAAGGCAAAGTTCCACTACAAGAAGTCGGGCCATGACGGCGCCGTCCTGCTCAGGACATCGGACGTCGCCTTCCCAGGCGCAGTCGACGCCTCGCAACTGTTCCAGCAGAGCGCGGCCAAGGCCGGCATCACGCTGGAGATCAAGCGCGAGCCGGGCGACGGCTACTGGTCGGAAGTATGGAACAAGCAGCCCTTCTGCGCCTCCTACTGGGGCGGACGCTCGACGCAAGACCAGATGTATTCGACTGCTTACCTGTCGACGGCCGACTGGAACGACACGCGTTTCAAGCGTCCCGATTTCGACAAGATGGTGCTGGCGGCGCGTGCCGAGCTCGACGAAGCCAAGCGCAAGGCGATGTATCGCGACATGGCGATGCTCGTCCGCGACGAAGGTGGCCTGATCCTGCCGATGTTCAACCAGTTCATCGACGCGACGGGCGCCAAGGTCGCCGGCTGGGTCGACGATCCGCATCAGGAGCTGATGAACGGGTACGCTCTGGCAAAGTGCTGGCTCGAAGCCTGAGCCCGGCCTTGCGGATATGTCCTCACCCATCGTGAAACTGGTGGCCCAGCGCATTGCGCTGGGCATTCTCCTGCTGTTGGCCGTATCGGTCCTGATCTTCGCCGGCACCCAGATCCTGCCCGGCGACGTCGCGCAAGCCATCCTCGGACAGTCGGCGACACCGGAGTCGCTCGCCAATCTGCGCGAGCAGCTCGGCCTCAACGATCCGGCCTTTATCCGCTATTTCCGCTGGCTCGGCGGCGTCGTGACCGGCGATCTCGGCACTGCCATGTCAAGCGGGCAGGATATTGCGACGTCGATCAAGGGGCGGTTGTGGAACACGCTGTTCCTCGCCTTCTGGGCGGCGGTCGTGGCCGTGCCGCTGGCGATCATCCTCGGCCTGATCGCAGTGCGTTACCGCAATGGCTGGGTCGACAAGCTGATCTCCGGACTGGCGCTTGCCTCGACGTCGTTTCCCGAATTCTTCATCGGTTACGTGCTCGTCTATTTCTTTGCCGTGAAATACCAGATCTTCCCCGGCATCTCGACGGTCTATGACGGAATGCCGTTCGGCGAGCGCATGCAGGCGATCATGCTGCCGGCGGCGGCACTGACGCTGGTGGTGCTCGCCCACATGATGCGCATGACGCGCGCCGCGATCCTCAATGTCATGCAGTCGGCGTATGTGGAAACCGCCGAGCTCAAGGGGCTTTCGGCATTCGCCGTCATTCGCAGGCATGCCTTCCCCAATGCGATTGCGCCGATCATCAACGTCGTCATGCTCAACCTCGCCTACCTGATCGTCGGCGTCGTCGTCGTCGAAGTGATCTTCGTCTATCCGGGCATGGGCCAATATCTCGTCGACCACGTCACCAAGCGTGACGTGCCGGTGGTGCAGGCGGTCGGCCTGATCTTCGCCGCCGTTTATATCAGCCTGAACATCGTTGCGGACATAGCGGCGATCGTCGCCAATCCGCGTCTCAGACACCCGAAATAGGGGAGAGGGCATGCTCGACATAAAACGCATCCCCATCCCTGCGCTGATCGGCCTGGTGCTGACGGCATTGTTCGTGCTGGCGGCGATCTTCGCGCCGTGGATCGCGCCGTACGGCAATGGCGAGATCGTCGGCGACGTCTGGGCACCGATGTCGGCGACACATTGGCTGGGCACCGACAATCTTGGCCGCGACCTCCTTTCGCGCATGATCTACGGCGCCCGCGTCACGCTGTTCATCGCGGTGCTGGCCACCGCCCTGTCCTTCTCGCTCGGCGCCATCCTCGGCTTCTCGGCGGCGGTTTTCGGCGGCTGGTTCGACACGCTTATGTCGCGCCTTGTCGATCTCCTGATGTCAATTCCGACGCTGATCATGGGCCTCGTCGTGCTGTCCGTGCTGCCAACCAATCTGGTGACGCTGATCCTGGTCATGGGCATCCTCGACTCGACCCGCGTTTACCGCCTGTCGCGGGCAGTCGCCGTCGACATCAACGTCATGGATTTCGTCGAGGCGGCCAAGCTGCGCGGCGAAGGCAGCATGTGGATCATTTTCCGCGAAATCCTGCCCAACGCGTTGTCGCCGCTGGTTTCGGAACTTGGCCTGCGCTTCATCTATGCCGTGCTGTTCCTGTCGACGCTGTCCTTCCTCGGGCTCGGCGTGCAGCCGCCTAGCGCCGACTGGGGCGGCATGGTCAAGGAAAACAAGGATGGCATCGTCTTCGGCATCGCGGCGGCGCTCATCCCTGCGGCGGCGATCGCCATGCTGGCGATTTCAGTCAATCTGGTCGCCGACTGGGTGCTCAACCGCACGACAAGCCTGAAGGGAGGGCGCGGGTGATGGCTGACCAGCGAGCAAAGCCCGTGCTGCTCGATATCCGCAATCTGCGCATCGAGGCCACGGTGTTCCCGCCAGGCGAGCCGCCCAAGAACATCGTGCTTGTCCACGACGTCTCACTGACGCTCGAGAAGGGCAAGGTGCTCGGCCTGATCGGCGAGTCCGGCGCCGGCAAGTCGACCATCGGCCTGTCCTCGATGGGCTATGGCCGCGGCGGCGTCCGCATCACCGGCGGCGAGGTCATCCTGAACGGCCGCGACATCCTGAAGGGCGGCAAGGAGGGCTTTCGCAAGCTGCGCGGCCGCGAGGTCTGCTATGTCGCGCAATCGGCCGCGGCGGCCTTCAACCCGGCGCACAGGCTGATGGACCAGGTGGTCGAGGCGACGCTGCTGCACGGCACGGCGACACGGGCCGCGGCCGAGAAGCGCGCCGTCGCACTGTTCAAGAAGCTCAGCCTGCCGAACCCCGAAAGCATAGGCGAGCGGTTTCCGCACCAGGTGTCGGGCGGCCAGCTGCAGCGCGTGATGACGGCGATGGCGCTCTGTTCCGAGCCCGACCTGATCGTCTTCGACGAGCCGACCACGGCGCTCGACGTGACGACGCAGATCGACGTGCTGGCGGCGATCAAGGACGCCATCCGCGACACCCATGTCGCGGCGCTCTACATCACCCACGACCTTGCCGTCGTCGCCCAGGTCTCGGACGAGATCATGGTGCTGCGCCACGGCCGGCTGGTCGAATGGGGCGGCACCCGTCAGATCATCAAGGAACCGCGCCAGGAATACACCAATGCGCTGGTCTCGGTGCATGAGATCGAGCACCAGGAACAGAAGCCCGGCACGACGCCGTTCCTGTCTGTCAAGAACATCACCGCCGCCTATGGCCGCAGTCACATCAAGGTGCTGAAGAACGTCTCGGTCGACATCTATCCAGGCCAGACGCTGGCGGTGGTCGGCGAGTCCGGCTCGGGCAAGTCGACGCTGGCGCGCGCCGTCACCGGCCTGTTGCCGCCCGAACAAGGCACCGTCACCTTCGACGGACGTCCACTCGCCAACCGGCTTGCCGACCGGCCGAAGGAGGATCTGCGCCAATTGCAGATGATCTACCAGATGGCCGACGTGGCGATGAATCCGCGCCAGACCGTCGGAACCATCATCGGCCGGCCGCTCGAATTCTATTTCGGTCTGCGTGGAAGGCAACGTGACGCCCGCGTCGCCGAGCTGCTCGACAAGATCGAGATGGGCAAGGGCTTCGTCGACCGCTACCCGGCCGAGCTTTCCGGTGGCCAAAAGCAGCGCGTCTGCATTGCCCGCTCGCTTGCCGCCAAGCCGAAGCTGATCATCTGCGACGAGGTCACCTCGGCGCTCGACCCACTGGTGGCCCACGGCATCCTGAAGCTGCTGCTCGAGCTGCAGAAAGAGGAAAACGTCGCCTATCTGTTCATCACCCACGACCTCGCCACGGTGAAGTCGATCGCCGATTCGATCGCGGTGATGTATCGCGGCGAGGTGGTGCGCTACGGCGCGAAGAGCCAGGTGCTGGCGCCGCCCTTCGACGACTATACAGACCTTCTCTTGTCCTCGGTGCCCGAAATGGAGATCGGCTGGCTGGAGAAGGCGATCAAGGGACGGCGCATGGCAAGCGCCGGGAATTAGACACCCGGTGGCGTTGAATACAAAACTTCTGCTCATCATCCTCGACGGCGTGCCTTACCGCAATTGGCGCCGGCTGATGGGCAATCTCGAAGGCTGGGTGCAATCGGGCGAAGCGCGTGTCTGGAAGATGCGCTCCGTTCTGCCGTCGACCTCAGCCTGCTGCTATGCGTCGATCCATACCGGCGTGGCACCGCAAGTGCATGGCATCCTGACCAACGAGAGCCGGTTCCGCGTCAAGCAACCGGATATATTTTCGGAGGTCAGCAAGGCCGGCGGCAAGACCGGCGCGGTCACTCATTCCTACTGGTCCGAATTCTTCCGGGCCTATCCGTTCGATCTGGTCGAGGACATGGAGTTCGACGAGCCCGGCGGGCCGATCACGCATGGCCGGTTCCACACCATGACCGGCTACAACGCCCGCAACCAGATGACGCCGAGCGACGTCGACCTGTTCGCGACGCTGACCATGCTGACCAGGCGCCACCGCATCGACTACGGCATCCTGCACACCTGCACGCTGGACTCGATGGGCCACCGCTTCGGCCATGACTGCCATGAGATGGATCACGCCGTCTATGCGATGGACGGCATGCTCGCAGCCTTCCTGCCGCGCTGGCGGGAAGCCGGCTACGAGGTCATCGTCACAGCCGATCACGGCCAGACCGATCGCGGCCATCATGGCGGCCATGACGACGAGATGCAGGATTTTGCTCTGTATTATTTCGGACAGGGCGAGGGGCCGGAGGCCGGCACGCTGTTAGACCAGTTGCAGCTTGCGCCGACCGTGCTTGCCCGCCTCGGCGTGCCGGTGCCTGCGACGATGAAGGCCACGCCGTTCCTCGACTGAATGAATGCTGGCCCTCTCTCCTGCAGGCGCCGTGGCGCGATAGGGCAGCGACGCATATGTCGTATCAAAGTTCGAGACAAACCTTGCCAAAGTGCTTTTGGGATTCGTAGTACTTGAAGGCATTGGCGATCTCCTGCAGCGGAAAACCGCGGTCGATAGCTGGCTTCAAACGGTTGGCCTCGATGGCACGAATCATGTCTTCCTGGTCTGCCCTGCTGCCAATAGAAATTCCGCTGATCCTAATCTGATTGGAAAACAGGGCCGGGATCGAAACTTGTCCGGCAAAGCCAGTCAGGACGCCGATCAGGGCGATGTGGCCGCCCATCCTGCAAGCTGTTATCGACTGCGCCAACGTGCCCGGCCCGCCAACCTCGATCACGTGATCGACGCCGCGTCCGTCCGTCAAAATCCTTACCTTCTGGCCCCAATCCGGCACTGCCTTGTAATTGACGACAATGTCGGCTCCAAACCGCTTCAGCTTTTCCAGCTTTTCCTCCGATGAAGAGGTGGCAATAACGCGAGCGCCCGCAATTTTTGCGAATTGCAGCGCGAACAGCGATACACTTCCCGTGCCAAGGACCAGCACCGTATCACCGGGCTTCACCTGGCCGCACACCATCAGGGCTTTCCAGGCGGTAACGCCGGCACAGGTAAGCGTTGCCGCCTCCATATGCGTGAAGTCTGCCGGTGCCCTTGTGAAGGCATGCCAGGGCATGCACACATATTCGCGAGCATAGCCGTCAACATCATCTCCCAATTCGCCCGTCTTATTGGCTGGCGTCGGTTCGCCGGCCAGCCAATGGGGCCAATAGGTGCTGACGACGGCATCTCCGGCCTTGAATTGTTGGACATCGTCTGAGGCCGCAATCACTTGTCCAGCGCCATCGGACAGCGGGATTCGGCCATCGGCGCACGGTTTGTTTCCCAGCGCCACCATGCTGTCGTGGAAATTCAACGAACACGCTCGTATCCTGACAAGCAACTCACCCGGCCCTGGTTTCGGACAATCTTCCTCGACCAGCTTGAGATTTTCCAAGCCTCCCGGCGCTTTCAGCCTAATCAGTCTCATGGAAAGGTCCTTCCGATCGCGCAAGGCTTCATGCGCCTCACCAGTCGCATGGACGATTGACCGCGTCGAACACCGCCATCGGCGACTGATCCACGAGTCGCGGCCGAAAAGCTGTTGTTGGTCATGACTTTCACTTCTTCAGAGGGTTGCGGTTTGCGATCGGGACCTTAGTCGCCCGGCAGCGGACCGGTGAGTTACAAACCTGTCGGGAATCCCCTGTGCGGCGGCGTCGTCCAATGACGCTCCGCCCGAGGCTGAACGACTGCACCTTGCCGACTGGGATGAGCCGCCTAGTGGCCGCCATCATGGCGAGCCTGACGGCTGCCTTTTGCTTGGTGCCCCTGACTGAGACTGACCCCTAAAAACGGGGGGCAACGGTATACTCTGGCAACCTTTCCGCTCTTCGGTTAGCCTCCGCAAAAATCCGGGCGGAAAGCGGTGAACCTTTTTGGGCCGATCGGCGACAGAGCAGACAGGAGCCAGGCGGCTCGACCGGCCATGACGGCAGCGACGGAAACCGACCGCGCGCTTGTCAGCCGGGTCGCGAAGGGCGACCGTGCCGCCGTGCGGCTCCTGTTCATGCGCCACCACGCGCGGGTCTACCGCTTCGTGGTGCGCCAGACGGGATCGGAAATGATGGCCGATGATATCGCCAACGAGGTGTTTCTCGAACTCTGGCGCCAGGCGCCAGGCTTCGAGGGGCGCTCGGAAGTCTCGACATGGCTGCTCGGCATCGCCCGCTTCAAGGCGCTGTCGTCGCTGCGCAAGAAGAAGGAAGACCGGATCGACGACGATGACGCGGCCCAGGTCCCAGACAGCGCCGACACGCCGGAAGTCGTCACCATGAAGGAAGACAAGGGCGCCGCTTTGCGGCGCTTCGTCGATGCCTTGCCGGAAGAGCACCGCACGGTGATCGACCTTGCCTACTACCACGGACAGTCGGTGACCGAGATCGGGGAGGTGCTCGGCATCCCGGTTGCTACCGTCAAGACCCGGATGTTCTACGCCCGCAAGAAACTCGGCGAGGCGCTCAAGGCCGCCGGTTACGACAGGGGGTGGCCATGAGCGCCGCTGAAAAGATGTCGCGCCGCGATGAAATGGAAACGCTGCTGCCGTTCTATCTGAACGGCTCGCTGGAAGGCTCGGAACTCGAAGCCGTCGAGGAATGGCTGGCTTCCGATCCGGCGGCGCTTGCCGCACTCGGCGAGGCCGAAGCCGAATTCTCCAGCACCGCTGCATCCAATGAGGCGATCCGCCCGCCGGCCGATGCGCTCGGCCGCTTCACCCGGGCGCTCGATGCCGAAGCCGGCCCCGTGCGCGCGCCGGCGACATCGTCCTGGCTGGCGCAGGTGTGGGGCCGCTTCATGGCGGTGCCGGCCGGCGTCGCCTGGGCTGCGGCGGCAGCACTGCTTGCCCTCGTCATGGTGCAATCGGTTGTTCAGCCAGGCGGCAAGGACGGCGATTTCGAAATTGCCGGCCAACAAGGCGATCTGACGAAAATGCCGTTCGCGCTGGTGACGTTCAAGCCGGATGCGAAGATGGCCGACATTGTCGCTTTTCTTGGCGAACACCAGCTGAAGATTGCCGGCGGGCCGACCGCCGACGGTGTCTTCCGCCTTGGCATCCCGGCCGCAACCGCAGCCGATTATCAAAAAGTGCTTGCTCTTATTGCCGCCCAGCCTTTCGCGGAGGCTGTGGTCGAGGGAAGGAGACCGGTTGATGGCGGCTAGGGCGGTCATTGGGTTTGCGGCGCTCCTTGTGGCGGCGATGACGCTCGCCGCCGCGCCCGCTTTGGCGCAGACCAATGATCCAAACCTCACCCAGACGGAAATCGACTGCCTCAACCGGGCGACGGCGGCGGCCGACTGTATCGAGGACGATACAAGAGACGGCAGCGGCGAAAAGCCCGGCGCTGGTTCCGCCGCGACAAATGCGGTCGTTCTTCCTGCGCTGATCGTTGACCTGTTTCCCAACCCGGTCGGCGGCGGCCAAGCTCCGCTGCCGACGCCCGATCCACGCCGCAATCCGGCCGGTCGGGCACTGCCGCCGCAGGCCGCCGGTGCGCCTGCGATACAGGCCGCCGCGACGGGCGGTCCGATCGTTTCGCCCAGCGATCTCGTCGCGGCCGAGCCGCCGCGCGCCGTCATCGGTGATTTCGTGCCCGACGAGGTGCTGGTGACGGTAGACGGCGACGCCGTCCAGCAGATCGCCGCCTCATTTGGCCTCGAGGTGCGCTCGCAGCGCCAGTCTCTGCTGCTCGGCACCACGCTGGTGCGCTTCGGCATTCCCGATGGCCGACCGGTCGGCGTCGTGCTGGCGCAGCTTGCCGCCGACGGCCGCACCATGCGGCGCGAGCCCAACCATATCTACTCGCTGCAACAGGCAGCCAGCATCGTCAATTATGCCTTCGAGCGCATCGCGCTGGATTCGAAAGCGGCCAGCGGCGAGAATGTGCGCGTCGCCGTCATCGACACCGCCATCGACGATGCCAATCCAGCACTCTCCGGCGTCATCGTCGATCAGTTCGACGCCATGCCCGATGTGCCGATCGAGGCGCGCGATCATGGCACCTCGATCGACGGCCTGATCGCCGGCGTCGGCGCGCTCAAAGGCATGGCGCCGGGCGCGAAAATCTACCATGCCCGAGCTTTCGAGGGCGGCAAGTCGACCATGGACATCATCCTGTCGGCGCTCGACTGGGCGGCAAGCCAAGATGTTCGCATCATCAATATGAGCTTCGTCGGACCGAAGAACGACCTGCTCGGCATCGCCTGCCGCAATGCTCGCGCCTTGGGCATCGTGCTGGTCGCCGCCGCCGGCAACAACGGGCCGAAGGCGCCCTACGGCTACCCCGCCGCCTTCGACGGCGTCATCGCGGTGACGGCCACTGATGCCAAGGACGGGCTGATGCAGCAGGCTAATCGTGGCGCCTACGTCTTCCTCTCCGCTCCTGGCGTCGAGATGGTGGCGCCGAGCGGCGCCGGCTCGGATGTGGTCACCGGCACCTCATTTGCCGCAGCCATTGTGACCGGCGCGATCGCCAATCTGTTGCATGCCGCGCCCGATCGTTCCGCCGACTGGGTCGAGAAGGCATTGGCCGGCACGGCCAAGGATCTCGGCCCCAAGGGACGAGACAATGATTTCGGCTATGGTCTGCTGGACACCAAGGCGGCCGCGGCAGCGAAGGAATAGGCGTAGGCTTAAACGCTTCTGCTTTTATGCACATCGAAACTCAATCACTGGCTGCCACCAGCGCCCGAGATTGGTGGAACTTAGACGTTCGAGCTGACTGCCGGATCGGCTTGGCCATGCCAAAACCCGTCAAATAGTTCGAAAACTGGCTAGTTCGTTTCATTGGCGGCTGATGCCCGCTGGGCAAGTGGCCCTTTTAGGGTCACCAGAGGTGCTACTTGAGCAAATCTAGCCGACGCAGGTCCGTAGCAGCACTTGCGCAAGAGATCATCGGTTCAGGGCAGCGGGATCGGCTTGTCACTGAGTGTGCGCAAGTAGGCGATCATGTTGACCCGTTCGGTCTCGTCCGGGACACCGGGAGTCTCCATCTTGACGCCCGGCGTGGTGAGCATGGGCTCGAAGAGAAATCTGTTCAGGTCCTCGTACGTCCATACACCCTCCCAGCCCAACAAGGCCTCGGAGTAACGCATATCTGCCATGGATGCCTTGTCGCGGCCGACGACGCTCCACAAGTTCGGTCCTATTTTGTTCCCTCCCTGTGGCTCGGCTTCGTGGCAAGTAGTACACCGGCGGGTGTATTCGGTTCGGCCTTTCTCGACATCGGCAGAAGCCAACTTCATTGATATTGGCGCTGGCGTTGGCAAGACGACGCCATGCGCCAAGAGATAGTCGGCAATTTCGCGTTGCCCCCTGTTTTTTGCCAGATGGAGCGGCGTCTTGCCGTGCATTGCCTTCGCATTCACGTCCGCTCCGGCCTCGACCAGTGCCTTCACGCAGTCGAAACAATCGAGAGTGACGGCGACATGAAGGGCGAATTCGCCATCACGATCGGAATTTGGATCCGCGTCCCGCTCTAGCAACAGGTTTAACAGATCGATCTTGCCTGTTCCGACAGCCGCCATCAGTGCGGGACCACCAGTCGTCTGGGCGTTGACGTCCGCACCACGTTCTATGAGCAGTTTTGCCGCTTCGATGTGGCCCATAAAGACCGCGAGATAGAGCGGCGTTGCGCTTCCATCACTCTCATCTACATCAGCGCCCGCATCGAGCGCTGCTGTGATCGCCGCGACATCGCCCTCCATGGCGGCATCGTGGATGGCGGCGGCTTGCGATACAATCGGAATGTGCAAAAGCAGCAGTGGAATGAGAAGCAAGGACACGCGCATTTGGCATCTCCCAAGGCAAACCGCAGTAAGCGTCACGGTTTCAAGACGGCAAAAGTATACCACGAATGCCTGATCGCAACCACGCCCACCGATGGCTCAATGGTGACAGCCCTTGAAAGAAAGACCGGCCATGTCCTTACTAGCCGTCTGGTAACGGGCCCAACGGTGCCATCCGAGGTCAACTTGCGCCGTCGCGCAAGTGACGTGGATGACTGGATCGAACTCGTCGCTCAGAATGATTTGGCTTCGACCCCCCTAACCCGGCGCGCCGGCGACCGATCCCCTGATCACCAGATCGACCGGCCAGACTTCGCCGCGGGCGCCCTCCTCCAGGCCGGAAATCCGCGCCGCCAGGCGCTCGGCGACGCGGGCGCCGGCCAGGCGGATCGACGAACGCGTCGTCGACAACGGCACCGAAAAATTCTCCGGCTTCAGCCAGGCGAAGACGTCGTCATGGGCGATCAGCGACAGGTCGCCCGGGATGGTCAGGCCGAGATCGCGCACCGCGCGCACGACGCCGAGCGCCATGATCAGGCTGGAGCAGGCGATCGCTGTCGGCGCATCGCTCTGCTCGAGCAACCGTCTGGCGGCGCGGTAGCCGTTCTCCTCGGTCATGGCGAGGGAACAGACATGGCCTTCGCCAAGCACCAGACCGCTCGCTGCCAATGCCCGGCGCACGCCACGCTCGCGGTGGATGGCGAAAGTCTCGCGGTCGTCGCCGTTGATCAGCGCCAACCGCCGGTGACCGAGCTGGACGAGCAGCCGTGCCGCCTCGTGGAAGGCACCCTCATTATCGATGTCGGTGAAAGGGTAGTCGAAATCGAGCCCTTCGCTGCGGCCATGGACGATAAACGGGATGCCGAGCGTGTTGACCAGCGCCACCCGCCGGTCGGCCGGCTTCGGCGAGGAGATGTAGACGGCGTCGACCTGCCGGTTGGCGACAATACGCCGGTAGGTCGTCTCCTGGTCGTCGGCATCGGCCGGGGACAGCGCCAGGTCGAGTTCATGCGAACGGGCATAGTCGCCGAGACCGGACAGGAATTCGACGAAATGCGGGTCGATGTCGACGGCCGTGCCGGTCGGCAAGACATAACCGATCATCCCGGTCTTGCCGGTGGCCAGCCGGCGCGCGCTCGGGTTGGGTCGGTAGCCGTGGCGCTTGGCTGCGTCGATCACCCGCCGGCGCGTTTCCTCATTGACTTCCGGGTAGCCGTTCAGCGCGCGGCTTACCGTTGTCTGCGAAAGCGCCAGCATGTGGGAGAGCTGTTTGAGGTTCACCGGAGGCCTCCAAGCCTCAAAGCGCTTTAACTATGGATCGGCCTAGCCGCTACGGGCAGCCCTGCCTGATGCAAAGACCATAAGCACCGTTTCCGACCAGTTTGAAGCAAAATATGCTGCCGCAGCGCCAAAAAAGCATGCTGCAGCGCACTTTAGTTGCTCTTATATCGCGAAAATTAAATCGATTAGCACGCGACCCCTCTTGACTCCTGATCGATTCAGTGGCGTGATCGAAAAGACCAAAGCGCTTTGGAAGACTCTTCGAAAGGTTGCGGTTCCTTTCCGACTGAGTCACAGTCCTGCAGCGTCGGCGGACGGAATGGAGGTTCCGTCCGAGTGTTTGTCACCACTGGGAGGGAATACCGATGAAGAAAATGCTTCTGCTGAGCGCCGCCTTTGTCGCGCTCGCCCTGGGCGCGCCGGCGCAAGCCGAACTGAAATTCAAGCCGGGCGAAGATCCCCGCTTCAACTGGGCGAATTACGAAGACCTCAAGAAAGTCGACCTCAAGGGCGAGACGCTGTCGATCTTCGGGCCATGGCGCGGCGAGGACGAGGGGCTCATCCGCACCGTTCTCGACTATTTCTCGGAAGCCACCGGCGCCGAGATCAAATACTCCTCGTCGGAAAATTACGAACAGCAGATCGTCATCGACACGCAGGCCGGCAGCCCGCCCAACATTGCCGTGCTGCCGCAGCCGGGCCTGATCCAGGACCTGGCGTCCAAGGGCCTGCTGACGCCGCTCGGCGACGACACCGCCAACTGGATCAAGGACAATTACGGCGCCGGCCAGTCATGGGTCGATCTCGGCACCTTCAACGACAAGGACGGCAAGCCGGGCTTCTTCGCCTTTCCCTACAAGGCCGACGTGAAATCGCTGGTCTGGTACTCGCCTGACAATTTCGAGGAAGCCGACTACGAGGTGCCGAAGACGCAGGAAGAACTCGCCGAGCTCGAAAAGAAGATCATCGCCGACGGCGGCACGCCATGGTGCATCGGGCTCGGTTCGGGCGGCGCCACCGGCTGGCCGGCGACCGACTGGGTCGAGGACATCATGCTGCGCACCCAGACGCCCGAAACTTACGACAAGTGGGTGAAGAACGAAATTCCGTTCAACGATCCCGCGGTGGTCAATGCCATCGACATTTTCGGCAAGATCGCGACCGACGACAAAATGGTCGACGGCGGCGCCAAGGCGGTTGCCGCGACCGACTTCCGCGACAGCCCGAAAGGCCTCTTCTCGGTGCCGCCGAAGTGCTATCTGCATCATCAGGCGTCATTCATCCCGACCTTCTTTCCGGAAGGCACAGAGATCGGCCAGGATGCCGACTTCTTCTACTTCCCACCTTACGCCTCTAAGCCTGACCTCGGCACCCCGGTGCTCGGCGCCGGCACGCTGGCCATGATCACTAAAGATAGCAAGGGTGCCCGCGCGTTCATCGAATTCCTGAAGATGCCGCTCGCCCATGAGATTTGGATGGCCCAGGGCGGTTTCGTGACGCCGCTCAAATCGGTCAACAAGGATGCCTATGCCAGCGACGCGCTGAAGAAGCAGGGCGAAATCCTTGCCGAAGCCTCAACCTTCCGCTTCGACGGATCCGACCTGATGCCGGGCAAGATCGGCGCCGGCGCCTTCTGGACCGGCATGATCGATCTTGTCGGCGGCAAGTCCGCGCAGGATGTCGCCACCGACATCCAGAAGAGCTGGGACGCGATCAAGTAGGCGTCCCCGGCTGAACGTGCGGACTACCGATCCTGAATGGATCCGGGCCTCAATGGCCCGGATCCGACCGGCGGCCCGCGCCGCACCGATTGTCACGAGTACAACGACATTCCAGCTTGGAGTGCGATCAGCAATGGTGGAAACCGGTTTGCGTTCGATCGCTCTCAACAACTGAATCGGCCCATGATCCCGTCGCCAAAGCCATTCTCGACTGGCGGATCATGCGCAGAGGGAGGGACCCGTGGCGGCTCAGATTTTCTCGGCCATAACAGTCATCATCGTCGGCGTCGGCGGCTGCGTCGCCTATTTCTGGGGCGCCAACAAGCTGGTGGACATCATCTTCCCGTCGCGTGGCGTCGCAGGTGCTGCGGCCATCGACAATTTGCGCCGGCAGGGGATGATCCGGCCGTGGCTGTTCGTCGGCCCGGCCATGATCATCCTCACCATCTATTTGATCTACCCGGTGGTGGAGACGCTCAGGCTGTCGTTCCTCGATCGCGGCGGCGCCAACTTCGTCGGCTTCGCCAACTATGAATGGGCGCTCGGCGACCGCGAGTTCCGCACCTCCATCCTCAACAACATCATCTGGCTGGCGGTCGTGCCCGCCGCCTGCACCTTCCTCGGGCTGATCATCGCCGTCCTCACCGACAAGATCTGGTGGGGCACCATCGCCAAGAGCCTCATCTTCCTGCCGCTGGCCATCTCCTTCGTCGGCGCCAGCGTCATCTGGAAATTCATCTATGAGTATAGAGGCGCCGGCCAGACGCAGATCGGCTTGCTCAACGCCATCATCCAGTATTTCGGCGGCCAGCCGCAGGTCTGGATATCGCTGCCGTTCTGGAACAATTTCTTCCTGATGATCATCCTGATCTGGATCCAGACCGGCTTTGCCATGGTCATCCTGTCCTCAGCCTTGCGGGGGATTCCCGAAGAGACGCTGGAAGCGGCCGTCATCGACGGCGCCAATCCGTTCCAGATCTTCTGGAAGATCATGGTGCCGCAGATCTGGGGCACGATCGCCGTCGTCTGGACCACCATCACCATCCTGGTGCTGAAGGTGTTCGACATCGTGCTGACCATGACCAACGGCCAATGGAATAGCCAGGTGCTGGCCAATCTGATGTTCGACTGGATGTTCCGCGGCGGCGGTGATTTCGGCCGTGGCGCGACCATCGCCATCATCATCATGATCGCGGTCATTCCGATCATGGTCTGGAACATCCGCCAGGCGAACAAAGAGACGGGAGGACATTGAGATGGCCGTGGCGACCGGAAAGTCTTTTGCCAGCCGTTTCGGCGTCCATATCGCCGTCTTCATCTTCGTCGCGATCTGGACCATCCCGACCCTCGGCATTCTCGTCTCGTCGCTGCGCGACAAGGATCAGATCATCGCCTCGGGCTGGTGGAACTCGTTTGCCAGTTCCACCCAGACGGAAGCGGGCCGGCTGCCGCCCGCCTCGGCGCAAGTCGAGAAGGACGGCAAGTTCGTCCTCGAGGGCAACATCTTCGGCGAGGATGCGGCCCGCGACATCAGCGCCTTCGGCGTCAAGTCGGCGGCGCCGACGCAATATCCCGCCGGCACGACAGCCGATCTCGGCGACGGCGAGACCTTGCAGCTCAACGCCGACGGCAGTTTCGTCATGACCTCAACGAAGCCCTTCGAGGGCATGCGCGGCCAGCGCGTCTACTACGCCTCGTCGGCGCCGCCGAAGTTCACCACCGACAATTACAATACGGTGCTGTTTTCGGAGGGCATCGGCCGCTCGTTCATTAATTCGCTGACCGTCACCATCCCGGCGACTGTCATCCCGATCCTGATCGCGGCGTTCGCGGCCTATGCGCTGGCCTGGATGCGCTTTCCCGGCCGGGCATTGCTCATCGCGGTTATCATCGGCCTCCTGGTCGTGCCGCTGCAAATGTCGCTGATCCCGCTGCTGAAGCTCTACAACGGCGTCGGCAGCTTCTTCGGCGTGCCGTCGAAAACCTATCTCGGCATCTGGCTGGCGCATACCGGCTTCGGTCTGCCTTTCGCTATCTATCTCCTGAGAAGCTACATTGCCGGCCTGCCGCGCGAAATCATGGAATCGGCGCGCATCGACGGCGCCAGCGATTTCGAGATCTTCGTCAAGATCGTGCTGCCGCTGTCGTTCCCGGTGCTGGCCTCCTTCGCCATCTTCCAGTTTCTGTGGGTGTGGAACGACCTGCTGGTTGCGATGGTTTTCCTCGGCACTGAGGGCGACCAGATCGTGCTGACCGCCAAGCTCAATGCGTTGCTCGGCTCGCGCGGCGGCGACTGGGAGATCCTGACGACATCGGCTTTCATCACCATTGTCGTGCCGCTGATCGTGTTCTTCTCGCTGCAGCGCTATTTCGTCCGCGGGCTGCTCGCCGGCTCAGTGAAAGGTGGTTGAGATCATGCAATCCGCTGTGAAAGCGACGTTGAGCCCCGACCTCGCCGTCGGCCGCGACTGGTGGCGCGGTGCCGTGATCTACCAGATCTATCCGCGCAGCTATCAGGATTCGAACGGCGACGGCATCGGCGACCTCAGGGGCATCATCGCCAGGCTGCCCTATATCGCTGCGCTCGGCGTCGATGCCATCTGGATCTCGCCGTTCTTCAAATCACCGATGAAGGATTTCGGCTACGACGTGTCAGACTATTGCGACGTCGATCCGATGTTCGGCACGCTGGCCGATTTCGATGCCTTGACCGCCGAGTCGCACAGGCTCGGGCTCAAGGTGATGATCGACGAGGTGCTGTCGCATACGGCCGACATCCATCCGTGGTTTAGGGAAAGCCGCTCGAGCCGCACCAATCCCAAGGCAGACTGGTATGTCTGGGCCGACGCCAAGCCCGACGGCACGCCACCCAACAACTGGCTGTCAATCTTCGGCGGCTCTGCCTGGCAGTGGGACACCAGCCGCCAGCAATATTACCTGCATAATTTCCTGGCCGAGCAGCCCGATCTTAATTTCCACAGCCGCGCCGTCCAGGACGCGCTGCTCGATGTCACCCGCTTCTGGCTGGAGCGCGGCGTCGACGGTTTCCGCCTCGACACCATCAACTTCTATTTCCACAGCCAGGGCCTGGAGGACAATCCGCCGCTGCCGCCCGAAGAACGCAACGACCAGACTGCTCCTTCCGTCAACCCTTACAACTACCAGGACCACCTCTACGACAAGAGCCGCCCCGAAAACCTCGGCTTCCTCGAGCGCTTCCGCGCCCTGCTCGACGAGTATCCGGCGACAGCGGCGGTCGGCGAAGTCGGCGATTCGCAACGCGGGCTGGAGGTGGTGGCGGCCTATACCGCCGGCGGCAAGCGCGTGCACATGTGTTATTCGTTCGACTTCCTGGCGCCCGAAAAAATCAGCGCGGCCAAGGTGCGTTCGGTGCTGGAAGCCTTCGGCAAGGTCGCCAGCGACGGCTGGTCATGCTGGGCGTTCTCCAACCACGACGTGATGCGCACTGCCTCACGCTGGGCGGCCGGCGAAGCCGACCAGACCGCCTATCTCAAGGTGATCTCGGCGCTGCTGATGTCGCTGCGCGGCTCGGTCTGCATCTATCAGGGCGAGGAGCTTGGTCTTGGCGAAGCGGAATTGCAATTCGAGGATCTCCAGGACCCCTACGGCATCCGCTTCTGGCCGGAATTCAAGGGCCGCGACGGCTGCCGCACGCCGATGGTCTGGGATGGCGACGACAGCAATGGCGGCTTCTCCAAGGCAAAGCCATGGCTGCCCGTGCCCGCCAAGCACCTTTCGCAAGCATTCGATGTGCAGCAGGGCGACGACAGCTCGCTGCTCGAACACTACCGGCGCTTTCTCGCCTTCCGCCGTTTGCATCCGGCGCTGGCCAAGGGCGATATCGACTTCATCGAGAGCGAGGGCGATACGGTCGCCTTCACGCGCCGCGAGGGCAACGAGCAGATCGTCTGCGTCTTCAATCTCGGCAGCCGACCGGCGGAAGTCAATCTCGGCGGACGCTCGCTGCAGCCCTTGCCGGGGCACGGGTTTTCGGGACAGACTGGCGCCGGCTCTATCCGCCTCGGCGGCTACGGCGCCTGGTTCGGGCGCATCGACTGAGTTTGCAATTCACTGGAGGGAACCCATGTCCGATGTCACGCTAAGGCAAGTGAAGAAATCATACGGCAATCTCAACATTCTCCACGGTATCGACCTCGACATAAAGTCGGGCGAGTTCATCGTCTTCGTCGGCCCTTCGGGTTGCGGCAAGTCGACCTTGCTGCGGTCCATCGCCGGGCTTGAGGAAATCACCTCCGGGGAGCTCAAGATCGCCGGCGAGGTGGTCAACGACGTGCCACCGTCGAAGCGGGGCATTGCCATGGTGTTCCAGTCCTATGCGCTCTACCCGCACATGACCGTCTACGACAACATGGCGTTCTCGATGAAGATCGGCAAGGAGAGCAAGGCCGAGATCGACAAGCGGGTGCGCCAAGCGGCGGAAATCCTGCAGCTGACCAAATATCTCGACCGCTTGCCCAAAGCGATGTCGGGCGGCCAACGCCAGCGCGTCGCCATCGGCCGCGCCATCGTGCGCAACCCGAAGGTCTTCCTGTTCGACGAGCCACTGTCGAACCTCGACGCGGCACTGCGCGTCGCCACCCGCATCGAGATCGCCAAGCTCAAGGAGTCGATGCCTGCCACAACAATGATCTACGTGACCCACGACCAGGTCGAGGCGATGACGCTGGCCGACCGCATCGTGGTGCTCAAGGACGGCCATATCGAGCAGGTCGGCACGCCGATGGAGCTCTACAAGAAACCCGGCAATCTGTTCGTCGCCCAGTTCATCGGCTCGCCGGCAATGAACATCCTGCCGGCGACGATCGACAAATCAGGCAACCCGACCATCGTCAGCCATGTCGGCGGGCGCAAGGCGACGGTGCCGATCGCCACGCCGGCCTCAGCGAAGGGCGCTTCGGTGAGCTTCGGCGTGCGGCCGGAGGATCTGATGATCGCTAGCGGCGCGGATTATCTTTTCGAGGGAACGGTAGATTATGTCGAGCAGCTCGGCGAGGTCCAGCTCGTCTATGTCGACATCGGCCGCGCCGACCTGCCGCTGGTGACCAAGCTGCCCGGCAATGTCGAGGTCAAGCGGGGTGCGACGCTGCGGTTGAGTGCCGATGCCGGCGACCTGCATATTTTCGATACCGACGGGCGGTCCTTCACGCTTCACGAAGCGGAAGCAAAGGCGGCCTGAGAACGGCAGCAGACTGCCGAGCAGTTGTTTGGCGAAGCCAAAAACAAGAGCGGCGGGCAAAGCCCGCCGCTCTTGTGCATTCAGGTCGCTGTTAGAGCGACGTGCGTCCAAGTGGACGCATAAAGTACGCTCTAACACTTTGAACCTACGCATCGTGCTTTCCGAAAATCGATTCCGATTTTCGGGCCGATGCGCTAGCGGCCGAACAGGTTCCGGTCGCTGCCCTGCGGGGCGGACTTCTCTACGTCGCCCGACGAATTGAGCAGCTTGTAGACCGGCGAGCCGGTGTTGCGTACCGAAGACGTCTGCGTGTTGTCGACGTTGACGGTCGCCTGCTTGTTGATGTCGGTCCCGCCAACATTGTCGTTGTTGGCAAAGGCGCTGCCGGCAGCAAGCAAAAGCGCGGCGGCGGTAAGAACGATCTTCTTCATTTCAGTGCTCCTGGATTTTCGTATCCCATCAGCGCGGCAGGCAAATGCCGCCGCTGCTGTTGGAACTGGCTGTTAGTTGTTGCCGAAGAGGTTACGGTCGCTGCCGTGGACAGGTTTCTCGTCGGCCGGAACCGGATTCTGCGCCGAAGCGGAATTCTGAACCGAAGCCGTGTATGAGTTGTCGGCCGCAGCGGCCGGCTGGTTGGCGCCGTTCGATCCATAGTTGTCGCTACCGGCAAAAGCGCTGCCGGAGATGGCCAGAATGGCGGCGGTGGCAAGAACAATCTTCTTCATTTCCAATACTCCTGAATTTCTAAAGATCCCCAGCGGCGGACCTGCCGCCGCTCTGTCTTCTTGTTTGACCATGATCTTTTCCGAAAACCGGTTTCCACTTTTCGGGATCATGGTCTGGGCTCAGCTGTTAGTTGTTGCCGAAAAGGTTGCGGTCGGCGCCCTGGACGGCGGGCTTTTCAGCGTGAGCCGGCTTCTGAATGGAAGCCGTGTACGAGCTGTCGACCGCAGCGGTCGGCTGGTTGGCGCCGTTGGACCCATAATGGTCGCTGCCGGCAAAGGCGCTGCCGGTGATGGCCAGAACGGCGACGGCAGTAAGAGCAATCTTTTTCATTTTTGGTACTCCAGTATCTTAGTTTTCCGTCCGGCTAGCGGCGTGTCTTGGAAGGAATTCGCGTCGTTCGGACAGCCCCGATGTGGGAAGGCCATCCCGCAGATTCCAATCACGAAGTTGTTCCGTGTGGACCAAGAATCTACACCTTGAAATTGTACCAGACGCTTCTACAGGCGCTGCTTTATCTTTTATTTTCAAAGGTTTATGCCAAAGTCGCCATTTGACGATTTGACGGATTGGCGGACTTGCGTTCACAGCGTCATGCACGCATTGTCAACAGAAACGAACCGTTCGGTTCGATTTTAGAAGCGGCTAATAGTCACTTTTGGAAACTGTTAACCTTCTTTGCCTCCGCCGCGGGTCGGAATTCGATGTCACGGCGGCCGACAATGGCGGCCGAAAAAATGGGTTTCAGCCCTGCAATTACCAACCTGCACGTTTCGCGGGCCGTGTCGCGCCGCATGGATACGATGTCGCTTTCATGCCGACAGCCAGCTGGCCGTCATGATTAGATGACGCCATCTCAGGTGCCGCTTGGTGACGACGAAGCGGAGAATTGGGAAGCCGGTCAAATCCCGGCGCTGCCCCCGCAACGGTGGTGGAGTTCAAGTCGCAACGGGAGACCACTGGGCCACAAGCCTGGGAAGGTGTCGCGACTGTCCGCAAGGACACTCCAGAGCCCGGAAACCAGCCCGAGGTGTCTAGACTCGACTGATCGCGGTGGGCGGTCAAGAGGTGGATGATGCATGTCTGGCCTGTCGCCGGCGTGCAAGCGATCCCTCCTCAATCACCACCAGTTCAGTCTTTGGAGCGACATGCGTCCATCTGGACGCATAAAGTACGCTCCAAGACTTTGAATTGCGCATCGTGCTTTCCGAAATCGATTCCGATTTCGGGCCGATGCGACGGCTATGAGGACAGGACATGGATTCGCGCAACGACATGCTGAGGCTCTTGCACGGCCGCAGGCAAGGCTATTCGCTCGAGCAGCCCTTCTACACCGATCCCGATTTCTTCAAGCTCGACATGGAGCTGATCTGGTATCGCGATTGGCTGTTCATCGGCCACGATTGCGAGTTGCCGAAGCCGGGCAGCTACATCACCGCCCAGATCGGCGACTATCCGGTCGTGCTGGTCCGCGACCAGCAAGGCAAGATCAATGCCTTCCACAATTCCTGCCGGCATCGCGGCAGCCGCGTCTGCAACGCCGACAAGGGCACGGCGGCAAAGCTCGTCTGCCCCTATCACCAGTGGACCTACGAGCTAGACGGCCGGCTCTTGTTCGCCCGCCAGATGGCGGACGGCTTCGACAAGAGCCAGTTCGGCCTCAAGCCGGTGGCTTGCGAAAGTGTCGGCGGCTACATCTTCATCTGCCTGGCCAAGGAGCCCGCCGATTTCGCGCCGATGCGCGCCATGATCGAGCCTTACCTGCTGCCGCACCGGCTGCGCGAGGCAAAGGTCGCCTTCGAATCGACCATCGTCGAGAAGGGCAATTGGAAGCTCGTCTGGGAGAACAACCGCGAGTGCTATCATTGCGCCGGCAATCATCCGGAACTGTGCAAGACATTCCCGGAAGCGCCGACCGTGACCGGCGTGCAGGGCGCCGACAGCGATCCTGAGATGCTGGCGCACTGGGCGAAATGCGAGGCGGCGGGCCTGCCGAGCAAGTTCCGCATCGATCCGGCCGGGCAATACCGCGCCACCCGCGCACCGCTGCTGCGCGACGCTGTCAGCTATACGATGACGGGAACACGCGCCGTGAAGAAGAACCTTTCCGACAGCGTTTCGACCGACCGTGTCGGCTCGCTGCTGCTCTATCACTATCCGACGACCTGGAACCACATCCTCGGCGATCATGCGGTCACCTTCCGCGTGTTGCCGATCAGCGCCACGGAAACCGCCGTGACAACCAAATGGCTCGTCCATAAGGACGCGGTCGAAGGCGTCGACTACGACCTTGCCGAACTCACCCATGTATGGACCGAGACCAACGACCAGGACCGCCGCATCGTCGAGGAAAACGCCTTCGGCATCCTGTCGCCGGCCTATGAGCCCGGCCCTTATTCGGAACTGCATGAGGGCGGCGTCATCCAGTTCGTCGAATGGTACGCCTCCTTCATCGGGCCGCGCCTAGCCGAGGACGGCCGGCCGGCATTGCGCAGCGTCGCCTGAGAGAAACGTGAAGAGATGAACGCAATGACGGACCTCGGGCTCTACCGCCATCTCGACGAGATGGCGCCCTGGAACGACAGGCTCCAGGTGCTGGAGGTGATCGGCGTCAGCGACGAGGCGCCTGACGTGAAGACCTTCACCTTCCGCTCCGACAACCAGACCTGGTTCCGCTACAGACCGGGCCAGTTCGTGACGTTGGAATTGCCGACCATCGACGGCCCGCTGATGCGGACCTATACGCTGTCGTCCTCGCCGTCGCGCCCGTTCTCGATCACTGTGACGGCGAAGGCGCAGGCCGGCAGTCTAGGCACGCGCTGGATGTTCGACAATCTGAAGCCCGGCGTTCATGTAAAAGCCTATGGGCCGACGGGCGACTTTTCGCTGCATAGCCATCCCGCGGCCAAGTATCTGTTCATTTCGGCCGGCTCCGGAGTGACGCCGATGATGTCGATGTTGCGCTGGCTGAACGACTGCGCGCCATGGACCGATGTCGGCTTCGTCAACTGCGCGCGAAAGCCCGAGGAGATCATCTTCCGCAAGGAGCTCGAGCTGCTGGGCAGCCGCATGCCGGGCCTCACGCTTGGCTTCATGATCGAGGAGCGCTCCAGCCGCGAGGGCTGGTTCGGCCATATGGGCCGGATCGACGCGATACGGCTGCCGCTGCTGGCGCCCGATTTTCGCGAGCGCGAAATCTTCTGCTGCGGCCCCGACCCGTTCATGCGTGCGGTGCGGCAGATGCTGGAGGCCACCGGCTTCGATATGGGCAACTATCATCAGGAGAGCTTCGCGACCCCGGTGGTGGAGGAAATACCGGCTCCATTCGCTTCGTCAGCAGCGGGTGGGCCGGCAGAGGGCGGGGTCGAGGCACCTGCTGAGGCCGCAACGCCGATCCGCTTTTCGCTTTCGGATGTCGATGCCGACTGCGTTGCCGGCCAGACCGTGCTGCAGACGGCGCGCGCTTCGGGCGTGCGCATCCCGGCGGCCTGCGAGTTCGGCCTGTGTGGAACCTGCAAGGTGAAAAAGGTCTCGGGCACGGTCGAGATGAGCCACAATGGCGGCATCCTCGATCACGAGATCGACGACGGCTTCATCCTTGCCTGCTGTTCGAAGCCGCTGACGGCGATCGAGATCGAGGCATGACCGGCGGCCCTAAAGCGCGTCGCGTTTTGACCGGCCTTATGCGACGCGCTTAGGTTGTTGCGCGACATGCATTAGACCCCGTAGCGCTCGGTGCGGATGAGGCTTGCCGGAACGCCGGCATCGATCAGCGCCTGGGCGGCGGCCGACACGAAGGCATTCGAGCCGCAGACAAAGGCGAACCTTGGCGGCGCGGGCAGCCGCACCATCGACTGCTCTATCATCGCGGCATCGATCCGCCGTGAATAGTCCGCCGGGCGCCGGGCCGGCTCGCGGGTCAGCGCCAACACCAGATCGAAGCCGTCCCGGCGATCGTGGAAGTCGATCAGCTCGTCGCGAAAGATCACCTCGTCCCAGATCCGTGCGGAAAACACCAGCGTGGCAGGCACCGCCGATTTGCGTGCGGCGCGATGGCGGATCATCGCCATCAGCGGCACCACGCCCGACCCGCCGCCGACCAGCAGAAGCGGGCCGCCGTCACTGTCGGACCAGACAAAGTGTCCGCCGAGCGGGCCGCGCAGCTCGACCTCGTCGCCGACTGCCGCGACCTCGTGGAAGAACGGCGAGACCTCGCCATCATCGAGCCTTTCGATCGCCAGCTCGATCGTCTCGCCGGCTTCCGGCGCCGAGGCAATGGAGTAGGAACGGCGCGCCTGATAGCCATCCGGCGCCGTCAGCCTGACATCGACATGCTGCCCGGCACGATAGGCGAAGGGCCGTGACGGCCGGAGAAAAAAGCTGGTGACGCGCGGCGTGCGCTTTTCGATGCGGGTGATGGTCACCGTCTGCCAGGGCGACTGCGCCGCCGGCCCGTCGTTCATGGATCGCCCGTATAGCGCTGCTCGCGCCACGGGTCGCCATAGATATGATAGCCACGCAGTTCCCAGAAACCCGGCTCGTCGCGCTCGGTGAACTGCAGCCCGTTCAGCCATTTGGCCGACTTCCAGAAATAGAGATGCGGAACCAGCAGCCGCGCCGGGCCGCCATGGTCCGGCGTGATCGGCTTGCCTTCGTAAAGCAGCGCCACCATCGCCTTGCCGGCGGTGAAGTCCTTCGTCGGCACATTGGTGGTGTAGCCGTCGAAGGACAGCGCCAGCGTGAAGCCGGTCGGCGGCTCGATGCCGGCATCCGCCAGAATATCGTCGACCAGCACGCCTTGCCACGCCGTGTCGAACTTGGTCCATGCGGTGACGCAATGAATGTCGCGCGTCATCTTGGTCAAAGGCAGCGCGTTGAACTCCGTCCAATTCCACTTCTTGATCGGCCGCGGTCCGTGCTTGAGCGTGAACGACCACTCCTCGGTGCGCACACGCGGCGTCGGCCCGGCCGACAGCACCGGGAACCCTTGCTCGAGATACTGCCCCGGCGGGATGCGCGCATCCGCATCCGTCGGGGGCTTTCGTCCTGAAGAGAAGCCGCGGGTGACCATCGAGACAATCCATGCAGGTTGAAGCCAACCTGCGCTAGTCTTCTCGAAGATGCTCTGACGGGCAACCGGAATCTTGGCCGCGACCTCGCGCCAATTCGCTTCAGCCGGCGGCGAAGGGCACGGCGACGAAGATCTGCGCGTCGCCCCGTTCGACGAGCAGGAGCACGGACTTCTTGCCAGCCTTTCCGGCCTGCGCGATCGCCTGGTCCGCCTGCCTGGCGTCCCTCACCGGCGCCTGATTGACGGCGATGATGATGTCGCCCGGCTGGATCCCGGAAGCCGAGGCCGCCTTGTCAGGATTGACGCTCTCGACCAGCGCGCCGCGCTGGTTGGGCGCCAGGTTCATCGCCTGTCGGACATCCGGGGTGACGTCCATCAGGCCGAGGCCGATCGCAGGAGCACGAAGGCCCTGCTGTGCGGACGGTGTCTCTGGTCCGCCGCCGGCCGATGCCGTCTCCACATCGTCTCCATTGCGCCCGACATCGACGGAAATCTTCACATTCTGCCCTTTGCGCCAGACGCCCAGCGTTTCCGTCTCGCCGGGCGAGACATCGGCAACGGCACGCGACAGGTCCTTGGGATCCTTTATCTGCTGACCGGCGAAGCTGGTGACGACGTCGCCGGTCTCAATCCCGGCTTTTGCCGCCGGCGAGCCGTCGCTGACCTCGGAAACCAGCGCACCGCTGGGCTGACCGAGGCCGACGGCGCTCGCCACGTCGGGCGTCACCGGCTGAATCTGGACGCCGAGATAGCCATATTGGATGGAGCCGCCCTTCATCAGCTTGGCGACCACCTTTTGCGCCTGGTCCGACGGGATGGCGAAGCCGACGCCGACGCTGCCGCCATTCGGCGAAAAGATCGCCGTGTTGATGCCGACGACGTCGCCGCTCACATCCATCAGCGGACCGCCGGAATTGCCGTGGTTGATCGGTGCGTCGATCTGAATGAAGTCGTCAAACGGCCCGCTGTGCAGATCGCGGCCGCGCGCCGAGACGATGCCTGATGTAACCGTGGTGCCGAGGCCGAACGGATTGCCGAAAGCGAGCACCTGGTCGCCCGGCATGAGCTTGTCGGAATCGCCCCATTTGACGGTCGGCAAAGTCTTGTCGGATTTGATCTTGAGGACGGCGAGGTCGTTCTTGGCGTCGCGGCCGACCGGCTCGGCGGGAAGCTCGGTGCCGTCGTCGAGCGTCACCTTGATCGACGTGGCGCCATCGATGACGTGATTGTTGGTGACGATGGTGCCGTCGGCTGCGACAATGAAGCCGGAGCCGAGCGCCTCTGCGCGAGGCGCCTGCTGCTGCGGCGGGGTCCTGGGGCCGGGCAGTCCCTGGTCGCCGAAGAACTGGCGGAAATAGTCGTCGAACGGTGAGTTGTCACCGAAGGGAGCAGCGTCGCTCATGGTCTCCGACTGTGCCTTCATGACGGTGGTGATCGTCACCACTGCCGGCTTGTCGGCCGCCACGATCGGGGCGAACGATCCATTGGGCACCGTCATGCCGGTGACGGGAGGGGTCACTGTTTCTGCCAGGGCGCCATTCAGCTTGGGGGCGAGCGGCAGGATGAAAGGGCTGACGATCAATGCGGCGCCCAGCAAGGCGGCGACGCGATGTCTGCGAAGAATGTGGATGGGTGACATGGCCGTTGTCCGGGCGAGAAATTGGTCGGGCACCGTGGCGTTCCGGCTGGGAAACCGCCCATTCGGCGTGTCGAGGGTCGCCTTGCCTGTCTCGCCTGGCAGGCAGCCGACCGATCGACAGCCCCCGCATCTAGGGCGGCGATCGTGGTTTCCAGATGATATTACGAAGATTTAATATAACGGCCTGGCACCGGCCTGCCGCGATGGCGCCGAAACCCGAAAACAAAAAACCCGCCTCAACGGCGGGTCGCTGGCGCAATCAGCACCGACCCGGCAAAAGAGCATGAACACCTCTGGCCCTGCTTCCGGCGTTGACGACTGGCGAAAGCCGTGGCGGCATCCAATCTCCCCCCTTGCGGAGGAGATCAGCAGCTTCGCCGACGGCGCCTGCCCGCATCTCTTCCCGTCCTGCCGGAGCCTCCTATGCGCCGATCCCGTCAGTCCGCCTGAGATAGCCGTTAGCGATCTCGCGCATCCGTTTGGCGTCGAAGCTCGGGCCGTGGCCGCCATGGCCGACGCGTATCGGCAGGTCGAGCAGCCGCTGCATAGTCCGGCGATAGGCGACGGGATCGGAATCCGGCAGGTCGTCGATCAGCATGGCGTCGTAGATGGCGTCGCCGGCGAAGAACAGGCCGTCGGCCTCATCGAACAGCGCGATCGAATCAGGCGAATGGCCAGGCAGATGCAGCACGCGGAACCGCCTATCGCCGAGGTCGACCAGATCGCCCTCGTCAAGCGTCCGCGTCAGCGGCGCCGGTGGGATTTTGTAATCGGCTGCTTTCCAGCCGGGCGCCGGCAACTTGGAGACGGCGCCGTCGAGATCGTGGAACATGTGGGCGTAGGTGACCGCCTCGTCCATGCTGTCGAAATGCGCGGCACTCATCCTCGGCCCTGCCCGCAACGGGAATTCGTGCAGCGAGCCGACATGGTCGAGATGGATATGGGTGGCGACGACGAGCAGCGGCTTGCCGTCAGGCGTGTCGATCTCAGGCGCCAGCGGCCGGATGCCCATGCCGGTGTCGACGAGCAGGTCGACGTCGCGGCCGCGCAGATGCCAGATATTGGCGCGCACGAAATCATGCACGAACGGCTCGGTCAGCATCGTCGTATGGGCGTCGACTTCCGTCTTGCTGAACCAGTCAAGCATCAGGAGATATCCGGCATCAGACGAACGGCTTCCCGACCTTGTATTTTTCGGGGACCAGGCGCTTCAGATAGGCCATGCCCGCATCGGAGAGCTGGTTGACATCCGGCAGCATGAAATCGTCGGGCATGTGGCGCGTCTTGCCGGCGACGTTTTTCAGCGGCACTTTCCTCAGCACGGTTTTCTTGCCGTCATATTGCAGCGCTACCGATCCGCCGCCCTCCTCCGCCACCTTGACGGCGAAAGCGCCGGCGTCGAAGGCTTCCTGCGCATCGACGGCGCTGATGGCGCCGACATAGCCGCGCGGCATGTAGCCGAGCGCATCGACGCGCGCCCGCTTGCCCGGCAATCCTTCGGCCAGCGCACGCTCGAGAGCGGCCGGCAGGTCGCTGCCCGACAGCTTGACGTTGCCATGCGCATCGCGCTCCAGTTTGTCCGGCGGCACCAGACTTTCGACTAGCGCCTTGCCGTCGGCGGTGCTGACGCCTTCGGAGACGGCGACGATACAGCGCTTATGGCGATCGAGCGTGGCGCGAACATCGTCGATGAAGGCCGCAGCCGAGAACGGGCGCTCCGGCACATAGACGAGATGCGGGCCGCTGTCGGGGTCAAGCTGCCATGCGGCAGCGGCGGCGGTGAGGAAACCGGCGTGCCGGCCCATGACGATGCCGACATAGATGCCGGGCAGGGCACGGAAATCGAGGTCGACCGAGAGAAAGGCGCCGGCGACGAATTCGGCCGCCGAAATGAAGCCGGGCGTGTGGTCGTTCTCCTCGAGATCATTGTCGATGGTTTTCGGCGCATGGACGAAAGCCATCTTGCCGCCGGCGGCGTCGGTCAGGATCTGCTGCGTGCCCGACGTGTCGTTGCCGCCGATGTAGATGAAGGCGTCGGCGCCGGCCTTCTTCAGGCCGCTGAGGATGATTTCGCAGTAGGCGGCATCCGGCTTGTCGCGCGTCGAGCCGAGGGCGGCGCTCGGCGTGGCCGCAATCAGCCGCAACCGGTCCTCGGCAATGGCGGAAAGATCGACATAGTTGCCGTCACGAATGCCGCGCACGCCATGGATGGAGCCTAAAACCTTGGCGCCGGGATGCCGCTTGCGGATCTCGAGCGCGGCGCCCACCATCGTCTGGTTGATGACGGCGGTCGGGCCGCCGCCTTGCGCGATCACAAAAGTTCCGGACATGCTTCACGTCTCCCGAGCAGTGGCTTTGCAGGCACATTCGCCTGTCTTGCGAGATCACGCAACGGGAGAGTCGAGCGGCCGCGCCAGCCGCTATGAAGTCAGACGACAACCGGGAGGGTCAGACGACGACGACCGGGTTCTTCCTGGAGACGCGGCTGTAGAGGTCGATCATGTCCTGGTTGATCAGGCGAACGCAGCCGGACGACATCGCCTGGCCGATGCTCCACCATTCGGGCGAGCCGTGGATGCGGTAGCCGGTGTCCTGGCCATTCTGATAGATGTAGAGGGCGCGCGCGCCGAGCGGATTTTCGAGGCCGCCGGGTTGTCCGCCTTGCCATTTCACCAGCTCCGGCTTGCGGGCAATCATCTCGGCCGGCGGCGTCCAGACCGGCCATTCCTTGCCGTACTGGATGTTGGCGCGGCCGGACCAGCGGAAGCCTTCCTTGCCGATGCCGACGCCGTAACGGATCGCGTCACCGCCGGGCTGCACCAGATAGAGCAGCCGCTCCTGCGAATGGACGACGATGGTGCCGGGCTGCTCGCCGGTCGGGTCGACGACGATCTGGCGGCGGAATTCCGGCTTGACCTTGAGGTAGGGCACTTCCGGCAGCGTGAAGCCGCCATCGGTGACGGAGGCATACATCACACCAGGGCTGGTGATGTTCTTGTCGACGCTGATGCTCGGGCGGATAGGGGTGATCGCGCCAGTGGTGACGCCGTCGAGCTGCAGCGATGGCAAATCGAGCGTCTGGCTGCAGCCGGCAACCCCGAGCAGCGCCAGCGCACCGGCGCCAGACAACACCGCGCGGCGGGAAAGCTGGTTTTCGGAAATTTCGATTTCGACGGCGTCGCCATTGTACGGCGGCGTCAGACCTTGCGGCAACTCACGCATGTACCCAAACCCTACGCTATCGGCGGGAAACACGGTCCGGCCGGATCGATGGTATTTTCACCAATCATGGTTGAAAAAGCGTGAAGACGTCTTGCCCTACCTTAACCTCTGGCCGAGCCGTCGTGCCGTCTATTTCAATGCTGCCCCTTTACATCTTCGTGAGGTCGAGGATTTATCCTCTTCTTTGAGCTCAAGGAGACGAGCATGTCCTTCGAAAACTGGGCCGCCTTTGCCGCGGCCTCGACGATCCTTCTTGTCATTCCCGGCCCGACCATCCTTCTGGTCGTGTCCTATGCGCTCGGCCAGGGCTGGCGCACGGCGCTGCCGATGGCGGTCGGCGTCGCGTTTGGCGACTTCACGGCGATGACGCTGTCGATGCTGGGCATCGGCGCGCTGCTGGCGGCGTCGGCCACCGTGTTCACGGTGCTGAAGGTGATCGGCGCCGGCTATCTGATCTATCTCGGCGTAAAGCTGTTTCGCGCCGGTGGCACGCTCAGGGCCGAGCCGCGCCTGGATGCGGTGTCGTCGGCCAAGATGATGGCGCATGCCTGGCTGGTCACCGCGCTCAACCCGAAAAGCATCACCTTCTTCGTCGCCTTCCTGCCGCAGTTCCTCGACCGGCATGGCGATTTCTGGACGCAGATGCTGATCTTCGAAACCACCTTCCTGGCGCTCGCCTTCGCCAATGCCTTCGGCTATGCCCTGATCGCCGCAAGGGCGCGCAACGTGGTGCGCAATCCCCGGGCGATCCGTATCTTCAACCGCACCGGCGGCACGCTGCTGGTCGGCGCCGGCATCGCCACGGTGGCGATGCGCTCGGGCAATTGAGGACATGACATGGCAGTCAGGGACGCATTCGGCCTGACTTTTTCGGGCGCGACCGAAGCCGGGTTCACGCCCTACAGCCAAGCTGTCCGCGAACTGCAATGCTTCATCGGCGATCCGGTCGGCTCGGTCGACCGAGCCATCGCCGAGGATCCCGGCTTCGTCATGGCGCATGTGTTCAAGGGCTATCTCTTCGGCCTCGCCACCGAGCGCGAGGCGACTGCTGTGGCCAGGACATGCCACGAGGCGGCGCTGCCGCTTGCCGCGACGACGCGTGAGCAGGCGCACGTCGCAGCACTTGGCCATCTTGCCGCAGGACATTGGCATGAAGCCGCCCGTCTGCTCGAGGATATCGCCATCGAGTTTCCGCTCGACGCGCTGGCGCTGCAGACCGGGCACCAGATCGATTTCTTCACCGGCAACGCCCGCATGCTGCGCGACCGCATCGGCCGCGCGCTGCCGTCGTGGCAGAACGGCATGCCCGGCTATCACGCCATACTCGGCATGCAGGCGTTCGGGCTGGAGGAAATGGGCGACTTTGCGCGCGCCGAAAAGCTGGGCCGCGCGGCAGTCGACATCGAGCCGCGCGACGGCTGGGCGCAGCACGCCGTCGCGCATGTCATGGAGATGCAGAGCCGGCAAAAGGACGGCATCGCTTGGATGCGCGCCAACCCCGAAGCGTGGACGCAAGAGAGCTTCCTGCAAGTGCACAATTGGTGGCATCTGGCGCTGTTCCACTACGATCTCGGCGAGACCGACCAGGTGCTGGCGCTTTATGATGGGCCGATCTACGGCGAGCGCTCGACGCTGGCGCTCAATATGGTCGACGCCTCGGCGATTCTGTGGCGATTGCATCTCGGCGGCGTCGATATCGGCGATCGCTGGGCGGCGCTTGCCGCCAACTGGGCCAAGGCTGGCGCCGGCAATTATGCCTTCAACGATGCCCACGCGATGATGGCCTTCGTCGGCGCCGGCCAAGAAGCGCCGGTTCGCATCTTGCTCGAGGCGCAGCGCGAGGCCATGAACGGCAACGACGACAACGCCGCCTTCGCCCGGGACGTCGGCCATCCCCTGACGCTCGCCATCAAGTCGTTCGGCGACGCCAATTATGCCGAGACGGTGCGCCTCATCCGGCCAATCCGGGCGATTGCCCACCGCTTCGGCGGCAGCCACGCGCAACGCGACGTCATCGACCTGACGCTGATCGAGGCGGCGTTGCGTTCCGGCGACCATGCGCTGGCAAGGGCGCTCGCGGCGGAACGCGCGCTGGCGCGGCCGGACAGTCCGCTGTCGGCACTGTTCTCGCGTCGGGCGGCCGATTTGTCGGAGAATTGACCGGAGGCGGATCTTGTCTTAAAAACTGCCAAGTCAGATTTTTTCGAGATCCGAAAAAATTAATGGCATTGGGAGGACACCATGTATCTCGGCCTCGATCTGGGCACGTCGGGCGTCAAGGCGCTTTTGATCGATGCCGGGCAGACCGTCATCGGCTCCGGCCATGCTTCACTCGACGTGTCGCGGCCGCATCCCGGTTGGTCGGAGCAGAATCCCGCCGACTGGATCCGCGCCTGCGAGGACGCGATCGCCGAGCTCAAGGCATCGCATCCAGGGCAGCTCGCCGCCGTGAAGGGCATAGGCCTGTCCGGCCAAATGCATGGCGCCACCTTGCTCGACGCCGGCGACCAGGTGCTGCGTCCCTGCATCCTGTGGAACGATACGCGCAGCCATGCCGAGGCGGCCAAGCTCGACGCCGATCCGCGCTTTCGCAAGCTCACCGGCAACATCGTCTTCCCCGGTTTCACCGCGCCAAAGCTGGTCTGGGTGAAAAACAACGAGCCTGATATTTTCGCCAAGGTGGCAAAGGTCCTGCTGCCGAAGGATTTCCTGCGGCTCTGGCTTTCCGGCGAACACATTTCGGAAATGTCTGACTCGGCCGGCACATCCTGGCTCGATGTCGGCAAGCGAGGCTGGTCATCCGACCTGCTCACTGCCACGTCGCTTGATGAGAAGCAGATGCCATCGCTGGTCGAAGGCACTGAGAAGGCTGGCGCCTTGCGCAGCGAATTGGCCTCGAAATGGGGGATGCAGGCCGGCATCCCGATCGCCGGCGGCGCGGGCGACAATGCGGCCTCGGCCTGCGGCATGGGCACGGTCGGAGCAGGCCAGGCCTTCGTCTCGCTTGGCACGTCGGGCGTGCTGTTCGCCGCCAACGCCGCCTATCTGCCAAACCCGGAAAGCGCGGTGCATACGTTCTGCCACGGGCTGCCCGATACCTGGCACCAGATGGGCGTCATCCTGTCGGCAACCGATTCGCTCAACTGGCTGTCGGAGATATCAGGAAAAGGCGCCGGCGAGTTGACCGCCGAACTCGGCGATGCGCTGAAGGCGCCGACCGGCGTGTCCTTCCTGCCCTATCTCTCCGGCGAGCGCACGCCCCACAATGACTCGGCCATTCGCGGCTCGTTTACCGGGCTCGCGCATGAAACCAGCCGTACCGTGTTGACCCAGGCCGTGCTGGAGGGCGTGGCTTTCGCCTTCCGCGACAGTCTCGAAGCCCTGGCCAAGGCCGGCACGACGCTGACGCGGGTGACGGCGATCGGCGGCGGCTCGCGCTCGCGCTACTGGCTGAAGGCCATCGCCACCGCGCTCGGCCTGCCCGTCGACGTTCCCGCCGACGGCGATTTCGGCGCTGCCTTCGGTGCAGCCCGGCTCGGCATGATCGCGGCGACAGGCGCCGATCCGCTCAGAGTGTGCACGGCGCCGGCCACCGATGCCACCATCGAACCGGTCGCCGCGCTAAGCAACGCCTATGCGGATGCCTATCAGCGCTACCGGGCGCTTTATCCGGCGATCAGGGCTGTAACCGCGTGAGCCGGCGCTTACCCCCCTCTGGCCTGCCGGCCATCTCCCCCTCAAGGGGGGAGATCGGCAGTTCCAGCGCTGGTGCCAACCTTGTTTCGCTGGAGATTGGCGAAAGCAGAAAAGACAGCCAATCTCCCCCCTTGAGGGGGAGATGGCCGGCAGGCCAGAGGGGGGTGCTTGGCGCCCGCCTTACCCAGAAGTCTTCACTGCGCCGGAACCTTGTCGAGAAAGCCGGTGACGCTTTTCAGGCGGCCATTCTCGATGACGCCGATGTCGGTGCCTTCGATGACGGAATCAGTGCCTTCCGGCCCGAGATTCCACGAGAAGCGGATCGTGTCGCCAAAACCGTCCGGCTTGCCCTTGAGCGAGAACCGGAAGCCGGCAAAGCGCTGCTGGACGCCATCGATCAGCGCGGCGACGCCGTCATGGCCGTCGCCCTGCATGATCGGGTCGCGGTAGCTGACGTCCTCGGTGAAGGTCGCCTTCAGCAAGGCTTGCCGGCGAGCCGCATCACTCTCGTTCCAGGCGGTGATGTAGTTTTCGGCGATCGTGTTGAGGTCGGTCATGGTCTGTCTCCGTTGTTGAGTGGCTTTGACACGACCCTTTTCACCCAGCGCCAGCGCGAAACCAATTACGCCTGAGGTAATCAGGACAGAACCATGCGAGAGGACAGACAAACATGACCAGCGGCTTTTTCGGCGACATCAAGACGATCAAATACGAAGGACCGGATTCTACCAATCCGCTGGCCTACCGCTTCTACAACCCAGACGAGGTGGTCGCCGGCAAGCGGCTGGAGGACCATCTGCGCTTTGCCGTCGCCTACTGGCATTCGTTCGCCTGGCCGGGCGGCGATCCGTTCGGCGGCCAGACTTTTGACCGGCCATGGTTCGCCAAGGCCGGCGGCACCGACACGATGGAGTTGGCCAAGCTCAAGGCCGATGTCGCCTTCGAGATGTTTTCGCTGCTCGGCGCACCCTATTTCTGCTTCCACGATGCCGATGTGCGGCCGGAAGGCAGGGACTTTTCCGAGAGTGCCGCGCGCCTCGACGAGATCGCCGATTACTTCGCCGGCAAGATGAAGCAGACCGGCGTCAAGCTGCTTTGGGGCACGGCCAACCTGTTCTCCAACCGCCGCTTCATGTCGGGGGCCGCCACCAATCCCGACCCGGATGTCTTTGCCTATGCGGCAGCGACGGTAAAGCACTGCATCGACGTCACCAAGCGGCTGAAGGGCGAGAACTATGTGCTGTGGGGCGGCCGCGAAGGCTATGAGACGCTGCTCAACACTGACCTTGCCCGCGAGCAGGAACAGGCAGGCCGCTTCCTCAACCTGGTCGTCGACTACAAGCACCGCATCGGCTTCAAGGGCACCATTCTGATCGAGCCGAAACCGCAAGAGCCGACAAAACACCAGTACGATTATGATGTCGCCACGGTCTATGGCTTCTTGAAACGCTTCGGACTGGAGAAGGAAGTCAAGGTCAACATCGAGCAGGGACATGCGATCCTGGCCGGCCATTCCTTCGAGCATGAGCTGGCGCTGGCCAATGCGCTCGGCATCTTCGGCTCGATCGACATGAACCGCAACGACTACCAGTCGGGCTGGGACACCGACCAGTTCCCCAATAATGTGCCGGAGATGGCGCTGGCCTATTACCAGGTCCTGTTGGCGGGTGGCTTCAAGACCGGCGGCACCAATTTCGACGCCAAGCTGCGGCGCCAGTCGCTCGATCCGCAGGATCTGCTGATCGCCCATATCGGCGGCATGGACGCTTGCGCACGCGGCCTCAAGGCTGCCGCCAAGATGGTCGAGGACAAGGCGCTGTCGGGTCCGCTGGCCGAGCGCTATGCCGGCTGGAACTCTGCCGAGGCCAAGGCGATGCTTGCCGGCAAGCGGACGCTGGAGGAGATCGCCGAGCGCGTCGTCAAGAAGAAGATCGAGCCGCAGCCCAAATCCGGCCGCCAGGAACTGCTCGAGAATATCGTCAACCGCTACGTCTGAGGTGTCGCGCCGGCGGGTCTCCTAACCGACCCGCCGGCCCGGAACAGCTTTGCGCGAGGGCGGAACCGGCGACAAGGTTTTGCCTCGCACGCCCCTCAATCGCCTCGCTCTTGCCTTCAAACAGCCGTCACGAATCTCGTATAGTGTGGTTCGTGGCGGGAACAGAAAGAAGGAGGCGAAACGATATGCAGCACGAACGCGAAATCGACGCCCTGCTCTCATCTGGCGAGGCCGGATCGATCATCGACCGGCTGATGGCGCTGCCGCATCCGAAGCATGGTGCGCGCAGTGCAAACGAATGGGATCGCGCGGTCGCCAGCCGCTTCGAGACCCACCTTGCGAGACAGATGCGCTCGCAGATCGACGGCAACAGCGACCGCCAGGACGCTGCCTAATCCCCACACTATCTCTGACGCAGCCTGACCGGCGCTTCGCCGAAAGCTCTTGAAAACGCCCTGGAAAATGCCGCGGCGGACGAGAACCCTGTCCGCCCGGCAATATCGGCCATGGCCACGCGCGTGTCGACCACTAGCCGGCGCGCGGCACCCAGCCGCAGCCTGAGATAATAGGCGCCCGGCGTTTCGCCGATCGACTTGCGAAAAATGCTTTCCAAGGTTCGCGCCGTCACCCCGGCGCGCTTTGCTACCGCGGCAATGGTCAAAGGCTGGTCGACATGGGTTTCCATCAGCCGGACGGCTTGTGCCAGCCGCGGATCGTAGCCGTCGAGGCGGCCGAGCGAGACCAGCGGCTGCGCGTCGGTCGCCGCCCGCGCCTGGTCGTAGATGAAGACACTTGCCACATCGAGCGCGACGGCCATGCCGAGCCGCGTGCGGATCAGATGCAGCATCAAATCGAAGGTCGGCGAGGCGCCGCCGGAGGTGAATACCGGCCCGTCGATGACGTAGCGGTCGGGGCGGACATCGACACCGGGAAAGGCCGAGGAAAAATCTTCCATGTCCTCCCAGTGGGTGGTGGCGCTGCGCCCTTCCAGCAGGCCGGCGCGGGCGACCAGCCAGGTGCCGGCTTCGACGCCGCCGCAAGCGCGCGCAGCGCGGGCCGCGCGGCGCAGGCCGGCAAGCAGGGCCGATGTGGCATAGTTCTGCGTGCCGAAGCCGGCGACCACAACAAGCATATCGGTTGTGTCCGCTGCATCGAAGCGGCCGCTGACCGCAACCGGCAGGCCGCATGTGGTGATTGACGCTTCGCCGGTCACCGAAACCAACCTGAAATCGAACAGCGTCTCGCCGGCGATGCGATTGGCGGCGCGCAGCGGATCGACGGCCGACGCCACGCACATGATCGACGAACCGGAAAACACCAGCAGCGTCACCTTGAGCGGCGAGCGTTCGGCGCGAAAGATCGACGGCTTTTCGCTTTTTATCATACGATCTTCGTAAAACGCAAAACAGTTTCCGGCAAGTCAGGCATTGTTGCCATCTGCTCGATTGGGCCCATGTTTGATTGGGCCATATTGGATCGGAGCCGTCTGTGCTGATTGGGAGGAAAGTCCATGCCGCTTGCGATGAACCGTGAGGTTTTCATTACCTGTGCCGTGACCGGGTCCGGCAGCTCACAGGACCGCAGCCCGCATGTGCCGCGTTCGCCCAAGCAGATCGCCGATTCGGCCATCGATGCGGCAAAGGCGGGTGCGGCGATCGTGCACTGCCATGTGCGTGATCCCGAAACCGGCAAGCCTAGGCGTGACGTGCATCTCTACCGCGAAGTGACCGAGCGCATCCGCGCGGCAGACGTCGACGTGGTGCTGAACCTGACCGCCGGCATGGGCGGCGACATGGTGTTCGGCTCGCCGGAAAACCCGCTGCCGCTGAATGAAAAAGCCACCGATATGGGCGGCGCCACCAACCGCGTGGAACATGTGCGCCAGTGCCTGCCGGAAATCTGCACGCTCGACTGCGGCACCATGAATTTCGCCGAGGCCGACTATGTCATGACCAACACGCCCGGCATGCTGCGCGCCATGGGCGGCATGATGACGGCGCTCGGCGTCAAGCCGGAGATCGAGGCCTTCGACACCGGGCATCTCTGGTTTGCCAAGCAATTGGTCGAGGAAAAGGTGCTGGATCCGGATGCTCTCGTGCAATTGTGCATGGGTGTGCCGTGGGGCGCGCCGGATGATCTCAACACCTTTATGGCCATGGTCAACAACGTGCCGTCGAGCTGGACCTGGTCGGCCTTTTCCATCGGCCGTAACCAGATGGCCTATGCCGCCGCCGCGGTGCTGGCCGGCGGCAATGTCCGCGTCGGGCTCGAGGACAATCTCTGGCTCGACAAGGGCGTGCTGGCGACCAATGCGCAGCTGGTCGACCGGGCCGTCAGCATCGTGTCGAACATGGGCGCGAGGGTGATCGGCCCGGAGGAAGTGCGCAAGAAGCTCAATTTGACGAAGCGCGTGCCGCTTTGAAGGGAATCGGTAGGGAGGAGCCGCCGATGAAGACCGTGAAATTCACCGCCATGAAGGACGGCGACCGCGAGGACTACGCCTTCCTCACCGAGCACGAGATCGACTATGCGGCGAAAACCGGCGACCGGCTGCTTGACGCGCTTGTCCAGCTCGACGAGGGGCTGTCCGGCTACAAGATCACCCGGCTTGGCCATTCGCTGCAAGCGGCGACACGCGCATGGCGCGACGGCGCCGATACCGACTGGATCGCCTGCGCGCTGCTGCACGACATCGGCGACATCTACGCACCCTACAATCACGACGAATATGCAGCTTCGATCCTAAAACCGTTCGTGCGCGAGCAATGCACCTGGGTGGTGGAAAAGCACGGCGACTTCCAGCGTCTCTATTACGCGCACCACCTTGGCGGCAATCCGCATGCGCGCGACCGTTTCGCCGGCCATCATTATTTCGACGATTGCGATGAGTTTTGCGAGCGCTGGGACCAGTCGAGCTTCGACCCGGACTACGAGACGCTGCCGATCGACTTCTTCCGGCCCTTCGTGCTCGAAGTGTTTGCGCGCAAGGCCTATGACCCCACCGTGATCCGCGCCGGCCAGCGCGTGCCACTCACCGATTCCAAAGTAGCCAGGACCAGAACCGGAGCCTCCGCATGAGCATCATCAACAAGGCGGCCGCCATCGGCGGCGGCGTCATCGGCGCCGGTTGGGTGGCACGGCTGCTCTTGAACGGCATCGACGTGTCGATTTTTGATCCGGACCCCGAAGCCGCACGCAAGGTCGGCGAAGTGATGAAAGGCGCACGCCGCGCCTACAAGCAGATGCTGCCCGACGGCCTGCCCAAGGAAGGAAAACTGACCTTTGCCAAGACCATCGCCGATGCCGTCGCCGATGCCGATTTCATCCAGGAAAGCGTGCCGGAACGGCTCGACCTGAAGCACCGCGTGCTGGCCGAGATCGATCTTTATGCGCCGGCTAACGCCATCGTCGGTTCGTCGACCTCCGGCATCAAGCCGACCGACATGCAGGTGGCGATGAAGAAGCATCCGGAGCGGCTGGTCGTCGGCCATCCGTTCAACCCGGTCTATCTCTTGCCGCTGGTCGAGATCGTCGGCGGCCAACAGACCTTTCCCGAGGCGATAGAGGTCGCCAAGGAGATGTATGCCTCGATCGGCATGAAGCCGGTGGTCATCCGCAAGGAGATCGAGGCGTTCGTCGGCGACCGCCTGCTGGAGGCGGCATGGCGCGAGGCACTATGGCTGATCAAGGATGGCATCTGCACGGTCGAGGAGCTCGACGACATCATGCGCTATGGCTTCGGCCTGCGCTGGGCGCAGATGGGCATGTTCCAGGTCTATCGCGTCGCCGGCGGCGAGGCCGGCATGCGCCACTTCATGGCGCAGTTCGGGCCATGCCTGAAATGGCCGTGGACCAAGCTGATGGATGTGCCGGAGTTCAACGACGAACTGGTCGACCTGATCGCCACCCAGTCGGACGACCAAGCGCATGGCCTGTCGATCCGCGAGCTTGAAAAGATCCGCGACGACAATCTGGTCGCCATCATGGATGCGTTGTCGAAGCAGAACAAAGGCAAGGGCTGGGGCGCCGGCGCCTTGCACAAGGACTATACCAAGCAGCTCGCCAAGCTTGCGGCGAAGAAGCCCGCCTCTTCCAAGGCAGCCGATAAGGCCAAGGCAACCAAGCCGGTGAAGGCCAAAGCTGAAAAGCCGAAGAAAAAGAAGAAGGGCTGAGACCATGGATTTTGGTCTTTCGGAAGAACAGAAACTCATCGTCGAGACGACGCGCGCCTTCGTCGAGAACGAGCTCTACCCGCATGAGCGCGAGGTCGAGCGCACCGGCGTGCTGCGCCGCGAGCTGATCGAGGAGATCAAGGCCAAGGCGATCGAAGCCGGGCTCTATGCCGCCAACATGCCGGCGGATGTCGGCGGCGCCGGCCTCGATACGGTGACCTGGCTGCTCTACGAAAAGGAGCTCGGCCGCGCCAATTACGCGCTGCATTGGACCTGCGTGGCGCGGCCTTCCAATATCCTTTTGGCGGGCACGGCCGAGCAGCGCGAGAAGTATCTGTTCCCCTGCATTCGCGGCGAGAAATGGGACTGCCTGGCGATGACCGAGCCGGGTGCCGGCTCCGACCTGCGCGGCATGAAGGCGACCGCCGTCCAGGACGGCGACGACTGGGTGCTGAACGGCACCAAGCATTTCATCAGCCATGCCGACCTCGCCGACTTCGCCATCGTCTTCATGGCCTCGGGCGAAGAGGATTCGCCGCGCGGCAAGCGAAAGAAGATCACCGCCTTCTTCGTCGACAAGGGCACCAAGGGTTTTACGGTGCGCGACGGCTACCGCAACGTCTCGCATCGCGGCTACACCAACGCCATACTCGAATTCGACGATTGCCGGCTGCCCGGGGCCCAGGTGCTCGGCGAGGTTCACAAGGGCTTCGATGTCGCCAATTCGTGGCTTGGCGCAACCCGCCTGCAGGTCGGCGCCACTTGTCTCGGCCGGGCCGAGCGGGCGCTTGGCCATGCCATCGATTACGCCGCGCAGCGCCAGCAGTTCGGCCAGCCGATCGGCAAGTTCCAGGGCGTGTCGTTTAAACTCGCGGACATGGCGACCGAGTTGAAGGCCGCCGACCTGATGGTGTTCGAAGCCGGCTGGAAGTACGATCAAGGCACCGTCACCGATCAGGACATGGCCATGGCCAAGCTGAAGGCCACCGAAATGCTTGCCTTCGTTGCCGATGAGGCGATCCAGATCCATGGCGGCATGGGGCTGATGGACGATTTGCCGCTGGAGCGCATCTGGCGCGACGCCCGCGTCGAGCGCATCTGGGAAGGCACGTCGGAAATCCAGCGCCACATTATTTCGCGGGCGCTGCTGCGTCCGTTCGGAGCCTGATCAATGCACAGACTTGAACGTCTCCTGCGTCCACGCTCCATTGCCGTGTTCGGCGGCGCGCAGGCGGCTGCTGTCGTCGCACAATCGATCAAGATGGGCTTTGCTGGCGAGATCTGGCCGGTGCACCCGACCAAGCACGAGGTCGCCGGGCGCAAAGCCTATCGCTCGGTGGCCGACTTGCCCGGCGCGCCGGACGCTGCCTTTGTCGGCGTCAACCGGCATTTGACCATCGAGGTGGTCAAGGTGCTGGCCGAGCGCGGTGCCGGCGGCGCCGTCTGCTTTGCCGCCGGCTTTCTCGAGACCGAGGCCTATGACGAGGACGGCGAGCGGCTGCAGGCCGAACTGGTCGCAGCGGCCGGCCAGATGCCGATCATCGGGCCGAACTGCTACGGCCTGATCAATTATGCCGACGGCGCGCTTTTATGGCCCGACCAGCATGGCGGCATCAGGCTGGTCGAGGGTGGCCGCGGCGTCGCCATCATCACCCAATCGTCGAACATCGCCATCAACATGACGATGCAGAAGCGCGGCCTGCCGATCGCGTTTCTGATGACCGCCGGCAACCAGGCGCAGACCGGCCTTTCCGAAATGGCGCTCGGCCTGATCGAGGACGACCGCGTCACCTCGCTCGGCCTGCATATCGAGGCCTTCGATTCGGTAGCCGGCTTCGAAAGGCTGGCCGCGCGGGCGCGTGAGTTGAGAAAGCCGATCATTGCCATGAAGGTCGGCCGCTCCGAGCAGGCGCGGCAAGCGACCGTCTCGCACACGGCATCGCTGGCCGGCTCGGATGCGGCCTCGGGCGCCTTCCTGAAGCGGCTCGGCATCGCCCGCGTCGACTCCATCCCCGCCTTCATCGAGGCGCTGAAGCTGCTGCACGTCACCGGACCCCTGCCCGGCTACCGGCTGTCGTCGATGAGCTGTTCGGGCGGCGAGGCCTCCGTCATGGCCGACAGCGCCGAAGGCCGCTGGGTGAATTTCCCTGTTCTGACCGACACGCACCGCGCCCACGTCAAATCGACGCTCGGGCCGCTGGTTGCAGTGGCCAACCCGCTCGACTACCACACCTTCATCTGGAACAACGAGCCGGCGATGACCGCCACCTTCACCGCCATGGTGTCGGGCGGCTTCGACCTCAACATGCTGGTGCTCGACTTTCCGCGCCCCGACCGCTGCTCCGACACTGACTGGTGGGCGACGCTGCGTGCCTTCGAATCGGCGCTGAAGACCAACAAGGCGCAGGGCGCGATCGTGTCGTCGCTGCCGGAGAACCTGCCCGAGGAATACACCGCCGGACTGATGGCGCGCGGCATGGTGCCGTTGTTCGGCATTTCCGAGGCCATGGACGCCGCCCAGGCGGCAGCCTTTATCGGCTGGGCCTGGCGCGAGCCGCAGGCGCAGCCGATCGACACCTCCGCTTCCGGTGCACCGAGTGGCGACCATGTCACACCTGATGAGGCCGAGGCGAAAGCACGGCTGATCGAGGCCGGGCTTCCCGTGCCCAGGGGCGAACGCGCCGGCAACGCCGTCGAGGCGGTGATCTCGTCGATGGCGCTCGGCTTTCCGGTAGCGCTGAAGGCATTGGGCGTCACCCACAAATCCGAGCTTGGCGCGGTGCGGCTCAACCTCAGGGATGCCGAATCCGTCAGCACCGCCGCCCATGATCTCGATCCGCTCGGCACCGGCCTCTATGTCGAGCGCATGGTGCGCGACGGCGTCGCCGAGCTGCTCGTCGGCTTCACCCGCGACCCGATGTTCGGCGCGGTGATGACGCTCGGCACCGGTGGCGTGCTGGTCGAGCTGTTGCGCGACAGCGTCACGCTGATGCTGCCGGCGACACGCGACGACATCGAGGCGGCCCTGCGCGGGCTCAAATTGTTCCCGCTGCTCGAAGGCTATCGCGGTCGGCCGAAGGCCGATGTCGCGGCGGCCATCGATGCAATATCAGGCATCGCCGCCTTCGTGCAGGAAAATGCCGGCGAGATCGAGGAACTCGACATCAATCCGCTGATTGTCTGCGCGCACGGCAAAGGCGCCTGGATCGCCGACGCGCTGCTGGTGCTTGGAGAGAAAAAGAATGTCTGACGTCATTTCAACGCGCCGCGAGGGCACGATCCTCGAAGTCACGCTCGACCGGCCCAAGGCCAATGCCATCGATCTGAAGACCTCGCGGCTGATGGGCGAGACGTTCAAGGCGTTCCGCGACGATCCGGATCTGCGGGTCGCCATCGTCAGGACTGCCGGCGACAAGTTCTTCTGCGCCGGCTGGGACCTGAAGGCTGCGGCCGGCGGCGATGCGGTCGACGGCGACTATGGCGTCGGCGGGTTTGGCGGGCTGCAGGAGTTGCGCGACCTCAACAAGCCGGTCATCGCCTGCGTCAACGGCATGGCGGTCGGCGGCGGCTTCGAGCTGGCGCTGTCCTGCGACCTCATCTACGCGTCCGATCATTCCTCCTTCGCGCTGCCCGAGATCCGCGCCGGCACGCTTGCGGATGCGGCGACGATCAAGCTGCCGAAGCGCATCCCCTATCATGTCGCCATGGATCTTTTGCTCACCGGCCGCTGGATGGATGTCGCAGAGGCGCATCGCTGGGGCCTGGTCAATGAGGTGCTGCCCAGGGACAGGCTCGAGGACCGCGTCTGGGAGATCGCACGACTGCTGGCCGGCGGTCCGCCGCTGGTCTTCGCCGCGATCAAGGAGACGGCCCGGGTCGCCGAATCGCTCACCTTCCAGGACGCGATGAACCGGGTGACGCGCAGGCAGCTGCCGACCGTCGATGTCCTCTACGGTTCGGAGGACAACATGGAAGGTTTTCGTGCCTTTGCGGAGAAGCGCCAGCCTGTGTGGAAGGGACGATAACGTCGGAGATGATGGCGCGAGGCACCCCCCTCTGCCCTTCCGGGCATCTCCCCCTCAAGGGGGGAGATCGGATGTCGCGAAGGCTTTCGTCAATCTTCTATGTCGCAGGGAAAGCGCCGAGCCCGAAGCTGCCAATCTCCCCCCTTGAGGGGGAGATGCCCGGCAGGGCAGAGGGGGGTGCCTGGGCGCCGTCGTCGCAGGTTGGTCTCCTCTCATGACCGACTACAATAAGCTGATCGACGCCGAGACCTGGGCCTTCATCGAGCGGACCAATTCCTACTATCCGCCTGACACGATCGACTACACGATCGATCAGCAACGTGAAATCTACGACCGCATGTGCCGCGAGTTCTTTGCCGGCTACCCAGACAATGTCACGGCGGAGACCACCGCCATTGCCACGCCCTCGCATCCCATCCCGATCCGCATCTACCTGACGCCGGCGCCGGAAGCGGCGGCGATGGTGCTCTATTTCCATGGCGGCGGTTTTATCCTCGGCGGGCTCGACAGCCATGACGACGTCTGTGCCGAGCTTTGCAGCCGCACCGGCTTTGAAGTGGTTTCGGTCGACTATCGGCTAGCGCCGGAACATCTTCATCCGGCTGCCTTCGACGATGCCATCAGCGCCTTCGAATGGGCGGCGACAACTTATAAGCGCGCGATCCTGCTTTGCGGCGACAGCGCCGGCGGCAATCTCTGCGCCTCCGTCAGCCACGCGACACGCGGCCATGCGCGAAGGCCGATCGGCCAGGTGCTGATCTATCCCGGTCTTGGCGGCGACCGCTCGCAAGGGTCCTACGTGGCCCATGCCGAAGCGCCGTTGCTGACGGTGCGCGACCTCGATTTCTACACGAATATCAGGACTGGCGGCGAGGACCGCACCGGCGATCTCACTCTGTCGCCGCTGGCCGACGCCGATTTTGCCAATCTGCCGCCGACCGTGCTGATCACCGCGCAATGCGACCCGTTGTCGTCAGACGGCGAGGCCTATCGCGACCGCATCGTCGCGGCAGAGGGACACGCCTACTGGTTGGAGGAGCCGGGTCTGGTGCATGGCTATCTCAGAGCCAGGCATACGGTCGGCCGCGCCCGTTCGAGCTTCACCCGCATCGTCGACGCTGTGTCGGTTCTGGGACGCGGCGAATGGATCTGGTGAGGGTTCTACCCCACCGCCCGCGCGGCAGCCCGGCCGGCGCTGCGCCCGGAAAAAACGCAGCCCCCGAGAAACGTGCCTTCCAGCGCTGCATAGCCATGCATGCCGCCGCCGCCGAAACCGGCGGCTTCGCCGACGGCATAGAGCCCTTCGATCGGCTGGCCCTCGGCATCCAGCACGCGGCTGCCGAGATCGGTCTGCAAGCCGCCCAGCGTCTTGCGGGTCAATATGTTGAGCCTGACCGCGATCAGCGGGCCATTGGCAGGATCTAGCATCTTGTGCGGCCTGGCCGTGCGGATCAGCCGGTCGCCGAGATAGGCGCGAGCGCCGCGCAGGGCGGTGATCTGCATGTCCTTGGAGAACGGATTGTCGAGCTGCCGGTCACGGGCGCGGATTTCGCGCTCGACCTGGCGAAGCTCAAGCAGCGGCTCGCCACCGACAAGCGCGTTCATGCGGGCGACCAGCGCCGGCAAATCAGGCTCGACGATGAAATCCTCGCCCTTCTCCATGAATGCTTTCACCGGACCGGGAACGCCTGATGTGGCGCGGCCGAGCACCTGGCGCCAGCTCTTTCCGGTGAGATCGGGGTTCTGTTCGGAGCCCGAGAGCGCGAACTCCTTCTGAATGATTTTTTGGGTCAGGATGAACCAGGAATAGTCGAAGCCGGTGCCCATGATGTGGCTGAGCGTGCCCAGCGTGTCGAAGCCGGGATAGAGCGGCACCGGCAGGCGCTTGCCGCGGGCGTCGAGCCACAGCGATGACGGACCGGGCAGGATGCGGATGGCATGGTCGGTCCAGAGCGGCGCCCAGTTCTTGATGCCTTCGACATAGTGCCACATGCGGTCGCGGTTGATGATGCTGCCGCCGGCCGCCTCCGTGATGGCCAGCATGCGGCCGTCGACATGGTCAGGAACACCGCTGATCATGCGGCTGGGCGGCGTGCCCAGCCGCTGCGGCCAGTTTTTCCGGACAAGCTCGGGATTGCCGCCGATGCCGCCGGAAGCGACGATGACCGCTTGCGCCTTCAGCTCGAAATCGCCGGCGATGTCGCGCGAACTCTTGCGGCCGCGCTCGACGTCGCTCGGCGCCAACATGTCGCCGCGTACGCCGTCGACGACGCCGCCCGTCCTTGTCAGTTCATTGACGCGGTGGCGGAATCTGAAGCGTATCAGCCCGTGCTTCTCGGCCTCGCGCACGCGCTGAACGAACGGCTCGAGCACGCCGGGCCCGGTACCCCAGGTGACGTGGAAGCGGGGCACTGAATTGCCGTGGCCGACGGCGTTGCCGCCGCCGCGCTCCGCCCAGCCGACCACGGGAAAGAACTTTATGCCGCGCTGCATGAGCCAGGAGCGCTTTTCGCCGGCGGCGAAGCCGACATAGGCTTCGGCCCATCGGCGCGGCCAGAGATCTTCCGCACGGTCGAAGGCGGCGGTGCCCAGCCAATCCTCGAGCGCCAGATCATGCGAATCGCGGATGCGCATGCGCCGCTGTTCGGGCGAACCGACGAGGAAGATGCCGCCAAGTGACCAGAACGCCTGGCCGCCGAGCGACTGTTCCGGTTCCTGGTCGACGACGATGATCTTCTTGCCAGCCTCGACCAGTTCCGCCGCGGCGACGAGGCCGGCAAGGCCGGCGCCGACAATGATCACATCGGCATCGTCAGCCATTTTCTCCTCCCCGGCTTGACGAAATTGTCAGACCGTCTCCCAGCCTTCCTTCTCGCCGGCGCGGAAGATGGCGTCGATGACCTTCTGGTTGAGCACGGACTCTTCCAGCGTGAAGACGCGCTCCGTGCCGCCCTGTGCTGCCCGCGCGAAGGCCTCGACCTCCAGCCGGTACTGCTGCATGCCGGGGAAGCGGAACACTTGCGCCTCGCTGTGTTTCTGGTTGTGCAGCTCGATGCGATGATGATCGTAGATACCGGCGTTGAACGGCGAAAGCACCTCGATGAAGCCCTTCTCGCCGTGGAACACCATCACCTGCCGCGCCGCCATCTGCGTCGACAGATAGAACGACAGTTCGAAGTCGCCGAAATCGGCGCGGATCGAGGAGTAGATGTCGGTGCCGAACGTCTTGTCGCGCTCGATCGTCGCCTGGACGCGCAGCGGCTCCTTGCCCGTCGAAAAGCGCGTCGACACCGTCGGGTAGACGCCGATGTCGGGCAGCGCGCCGCCGCCGAGGTCGAGCTGGTTGCGCATGTTCTTGGGATCGACATTGTAGTAGGAGAACGCGCCCTGGACATGGCGCAGCCGGCCGATGGCGCCATTGGCGATCAGTTCGCGCACCTTGATCCATTGCGGGTGGTAGACGACCATGAAGGCTTCGCAGACCAGCACGTTTTTGGCATCGCGCAGCTTGATCAGCGGCGGAATGTCCCTGGCATCGAGCGCCAGCGGCTTTTCGACCAGAACATGCTTGCCGGCTTGAATGGCCTTCGCAGTCCATTCGACATGCTGCGCGGTAGGCAGCGGGATGTAGACGCCGTCGATGTCCTTGGATGCGAGCAGCTCGTCATAGGAGCCGAAGGCATGGGGCGCGCCGAAACGGTCGGCCAGGGCACGGGCTTTCGACAGGTCGCGGCTGGCGATCGCCGACAGCACGCCGTTCTCCGCCTCGACCATTGCGGGCAAAAGATGCTCACGGCCGATCTTGGCCGTCGACAAAACACCCCATCGGAACATCAGGCTTCTCCCTCTCGATTGCAGGACTGGAGGTTTGCCCTAATTCAGGAGAAAAGCCAATCAGACACTGGCTCGTCGATCCGCACTTTCGTCATCCTCGGGCTTGACCCGAGGATCCATGCCGCGACATCGCCGAGGAATGCGACGAAACAGAATTCTGAACCGTTGCAACGCTTTGATGTCCCGGCATGGATCCTGGGGTCTGCGCCGCGTCGCTTCGCTCCTTGCTCCGCCCCAGGATGACGAAGTGAGAGGTGTCTCTGCCAATCGCGAAAGTGAAGCTAGCTCCGCTTGCCGGTCAGTGTCATGTCGAAGTGGACGACGTTCGAATAGATCGGCGTGCCGACGTCCATGCCGTAGCGCGACCGCAGCACCTTGCCGGTGACATGGAATTTTATCGTGCCCGCCTTGAGGCCGCTAAGCTCGGCAGTGAACTTTTCCGGAAAAGTCTTGCCGCGCGCCGTCAGCCGGCCGGTGACAAGGGCTGACGTCTCGCCGGTGCGTTTCACGCTGGTCGAGCGGAACTGGATTTCCGGGTTGTTGGCGGCGTCGAACACCGCGTCGGAGCGAAGGAAGGCGTCGATGCGGCTCTGGCCGGTGCCGACGCTTTCGGGAAAGATGGTGATATTGACACGCGAGCGCCCGACATCGCTGTTGTCGATGCGGATGCTGCCCTTGAAACGGGCAAAGGCGCCGTCGAATCCGCCGCCACCGAGCTTGCCGATCGAGAAGCGAATGCTCGAACCGGCCGGGCTGATCGTGTAGCTGCCGGCGGCATCACCAAGGGTGACCGCCGCGAAAACAGGCATGGCAAGACAAGTGGCGACCGCCGCAAATCCGAGGATGCGCGCATACATGGATTTGATCCTTTTCTTGCAGGCAACGCGTTCTCCGCGCCTCACCCCGTGAACGAATGAACCGCTAGCTCTATTCCGCCTCGTGATTTGACGAAGGCCGGACCATGCGCGTCAGCACCGCGTCCTTCAGCCAGAAATGATGGCGCAGCGCCGCGGCGATATGCAGGGCGACAAGTCCGATGCCAGCATAAGCGAGATACCAATGCGTTGAGATCCAGAAGCTTTCCGCCGTGTCCGATTCCACGAGTGGCAGGTCCGGCATGACGAACAGGTTGAACGGCACGCTCGGTATCTCCAGCATCGACACTGATACCAGCGCCCAGCCGGACAGAGGCAGCGCAAGCTGAAACGCGTAGAGCGCGAAATGAACGAGCGCCGCCGCCCGGCGCTCGAAGCGTCCGACTGAGCGTGGCAGCGCCGGCGCCGCATTGCCGAGCCGCCAGGCAATGCGCAGGATCACCAAGCCGAGCAGCAAGAAACCGAAAGATTTGTGCAGCTGGATCAGCTCGAAGGCGGTGCGCTGGCTGGACACCCGCATCATGACGAAGCCGAGCACGAACTGGCCGATGAAGATCGCGGCGATCAGCCAATGGAGGACGATCGCCGCCCAGCCATAGCGGGTGGTGTCGTTTGTGATCAATGCCGGCATGGTCGGTGAACGATTGCCGGACCGGCTTTCTTCCCGCCGCTTACCCCCACC
>NZ_RZPG01000105.1:0-456 GCF_004022765.1 Mesorhizobium sp. M6A.T.Cr.TU.014.01.1.1 | reverse complement strand
CGATCGGGATGATCGGGCCGAACGTCTCCTCCATCACCAATTCGGATGTGTGAGGAACGCGATCGACGACGATCGGCGGCAGCAACGCGCCCTGACGACCCGGATTGTAGAGGATTTCGGCGCCCTGCTCGGCGGCCATGTGGACGCGGGCTTCGAACAGCGCCGCCGCCTTCTCGTGCACGACGGTGCCAAGGTCGGTCGAGCGGTCCATCGGATCGCCGAAGCGGATTTTTTTCGCCCGCTCCAGCACCAGCGGCACGAAGCGGTCGGCGACGCTTTCCTGAACCAGGATGCGCTTGACCGCGGTGCAGCGCTGGCCGGAGTTCTTTGTCGCGCCGGCGACGGCCAGATCCGCGGCTCTGGCCAGATCCTCGTCGGAGAGATCGTTGAGGATGATCAGCGGGTCGTTGCCGCCGAGTTCCAGCACCTGGCGCTTGTAGCCGGCGGTGCGGGCGA
>NZ_RZPG01000104.1:0-460 GCF_004022765.1 Mesorhizobium sp. M6A.T.Cr.TU.014.01.1.1 | reverse complement strand
CATCCTGGTTGCCCGCTTCGCTTCAGGGGTCGTCGCCGATTTCGCCGGCTGGTGCTGGGTTTATCTTGTCTCGGCCATGTTGACGCTCGTCATGGCGATGGTTCTCTACCTGATCCTGCCGCGCCACGAGGCGGGGCGGCCACGCACATCCTATCCGCGCCTGCTCGCTTCGGTGCTGCTGCTGTTCGCGCAGGAGCCGCTGCTGCGCGTGCGGGCGGTGCTGGCCATGCTGATCTTCGCCAGCTTCAACGTGCTGTGGGCGCCGCTGGTGCTGCCGTTGAGTGCTGCGCCATTTTCACTTTCGCATACCGAGATTGGGCTTTTCGGCCTTGCGGGCGTCGCCGGCGCGCTCGGTGCGCGCTGGACCGGCGGCCTCGTCGATCGCGGCCGCGGCCAGTTGGTCACCGGCTTCAGCCTGCTGCTGATGATGGCAGCCTGGCTGCCGATCGCCTTCATGGGC
>NZ_RZPG01000103.1:0-463 GCF_004022765.1 Mesorhizobium sp. M6A.T.Cr.TU.014.01.1.1 | reverse complement strand
GTCCGCGACAACAAGTCGGGCAAGATGTCCGCCGACCAGTTGAAGGCGGCCTGAAAAAAGAATTCAGCTCTCCCGGTGACCACGGATGTACTGGCACCGGTGAGTGGCGAATTCGGGCGCATGGCCGCGGAGACCTGAGTTTCCACGGCATATCATGCGCATGAGAAGGGCGTTCGTGCATCCCCGGGTGCATCCTTTTTGGATGTCATCTGGTTGCGCGGCGCTCCATGAAGGTCAGGCGGTGCCTGGCCTTTTTCATTTTGCGCGCCTTGCCGCCGAAAGTGCGCTGCGCGCCGGCCTGGACGTGCTAAGGGACGCTCCAGCAATTTGAATTCGCCGCGCGTATTGCTTTGTGCGTGATCCTGACCGAAGACCCGGTCTCGCTCCATCGGCACAGGCTCCTGACAGGAGAAAGATTTGACCACCAGTTCAAAGACAACCGTCGATCAGGCCGTGTCCCTGT
>NZ_RZPG01000102.1:0-466 GCF_004022765.1 Mesorhizobium sp. M6A.T.Cr.TU.014.01.1.1 | reverse complement strand
GCATAATTAGGCTCTTTGAAGGAATAACAATGAAGAAGTCTAATACCAATATTTGGTGTCAAATCACAAATTATTTTATCATCAAAGGAGTTGTTAGAGAATTGTTGTAATGATAAAACTTACAAAAGATATCAGAGATAGTGAGTGGAATATTGTTGAGAGAAAAGTATGAGATGTCTCTAAGAGAAACCATAGATGATAAAATAAGGGACTAAGTGGTTGATGCTTTGGTGAAGAAAGTGGAGGAGATCGAGAACAAATTTCAAAGTCAAATACCAATGATTAGTTAAGCCTTAGAGTTTGAGAGTAAAGAATCAAAATAGTTAGGGCTAGTTACGAAGGAGATGTTAAATAGGGTGTTGAAGAGAAGTAGAGGTAGAGTAAGAGTGGAGGTTCCAAATATTAAAAGAAGAAAGAAACCTGAGGATTCATTAGACTAGGTTGGTGCCATAAAAAAGTACTTAGA
>NZ_RZPG01000101.1:0-467 GCF_004022765.1 Mesorhizobium sp. M6A.T.Cr.TU.014.01.1.1 | reverse complement strand
GCTCGATATGTTCGCGCCCAGCCGCTACATTTCGCGCTGTCCTTACAAGGGCATCTCCAACTATTATCACGTGACGACCAAGGCCAAGCGTCACGAGAACCTGGTCTGGTATTATCCCGAGCCGGTGCACGAGGCGGAGCGCATCAAGGGGCTGGTCTGCTTCCACCACGAACTGGTCGACAAGATCCTGGTCGATGGCGTCGAAATCCCGAAGGAAGCCACGGCCGCGTCGAGCGGTTATTTCTGAGTATCGACGCCGCTTGAGCCATTTGCGCGCGAGCGCTTGATCGAAGCACGGCTCAGCGCATACCCTCCCTGGGCCAGGGAGGGCACTCGATGGATCTTTTCAAACTGAACGGCGATGTCGCGCTGGTCACCGGCGCCGGCAGCGGCATCGGCCAGGCAATCGCGATCGGACTGGCCGAGGCAGGCGCCGACGTCGCCTGTTTCGGCCATGCATCGAAGGG
>NZ_RZPG01000100.1:0-470 GCF_004022765.1 Mesorhizobium sp. M6A.T.Cr.TU.014.01.1.1 | reverse complement strand
GCCACAGCGTGCAAAGCCCCGACGACGGCTCGGGTCTCCCGTGGCAAGTGAAACATTAGGACTGTTGAAACTGCCGCGCGCTTATGGTTCCATTCCTTGACGATAAGGAGATGGCCAATGCGCCTGGCGGTTCTGGCATGCCTTGTGGCGATCGCTGCGCTGTTCGGTTTGGCTTCGGCGGCCTCGGCCGGCACCAGGGTGGTGGTCAAGACGCGGACCTACGACATCACCGGGAACACGGGGCTGGCGCTGATGCAGGCTATGGACCGCAAGGGGCCGAAGCACGGCTTCATGACGCACGCCATCGCGTTGACCGGCTACGCAGTGGATTGGGACCTTGACACCAGCCAGGACAATGGCGTTTGCCGCTTGCGGCGCGCCAACGGCACGCTCAATCTCTTTTATACGTTTCCGCGTGTCGCCTCGGCCACCACGCCGACGCTCCGGAAGCGATGGACGCGGTTCTTCGC
>NZ_RZPG01000099.1:0-472 GCF_004022765.1 Mesorhizobium sp. M6A.T.Cr.TU.014.01.1.1 | reverse complement strand
AGATAGATGGTATTAATAAGAACCATGGTATTGACCCATGGTATTGCATGTATGAATCCTATATAAAAGATAGAGACTCCCCTCGAGGAGCATCGTGTCTTATTTTGTAGTTGAGCCCAGCTTTATTGGAGGTTGCCCCCTCGAAGAGGCAAGTGAACATTGCTTTCCCTTCTGAATAATAAAATACTTGTTGTTATTTCTTATTGTTCTATGTTCTGGGTATATTTCTTCACATATTTGGTATTTTGGTATCTTCTCGCGGGTCAAGAGCATAACACACATCACTTTGTTGGAATTTTGGGTGGCTCAAAAGGTATTTCAGAGAAAAGGAAACCCACCAAAAGTTGGTTGGAAAATTTACCCAAAGTTGGGGTTTTGGACCCAAAGCTATGGGTTTGGATCCAAGACAATTAATTCTTTATTCTAATTTGTTTTTAAGGGGTTGAGAGGCTAAAACCCTAAAGGACCTAGG
>NZ_RZPG01000098.1:0-489 GCF_004022765.1 Mesorhizobium sp. M6A.T.Cr.TU.014.01.1.1 | reverse complement strand
GGCCGGTGGCAATGCCGGACAGGTGGCCATCGCATGGGTGGCCTGCAGCCTTCGGATTTGATCATCATCGCCGGCCGCCCAGGCATGGGCAAGACGTCGCTGGCCACCAACATCGCCTACAACATCGCCGCCGCCTATGAGCCTGCCCAGCAGGCCGACGGCTCCGTCAAAGCGGCCAATGGCGGCGTCGTCGGTTTCTTCTCGCTCGAAATGTCGTCGGAGCAGCTGGCCACCCGCATCATCTCCGAGCAGACCGAGATCCCATCGTCGAAAATCCGGCGCGGCGATCTGACGGAGGCCGATTTCGGCAAGCTCGTTGCCTACACGCAGGAGAACCACAAGCGGCCGCTCTATATCGACCAGACGGGCGGTATCTCGATCGCCCAGCTTGCGGCGCGCGCCCGCCGCCTCAAGCGTCAGCGCGGGCTTGACCTGATGGTCATAGACTATATCCAGCTGATGCAGGGCTCGTCCGCCAAGGCGTCGCAG
>NZ_RZPG01000097.1:0-435 GCF_004022765.1 Mesorhizobium sp. M6A.T.Cr.TU.014.01.1.1 | reverse complement strand
GCACGTCACCGGTCAGTACGATGCGCTCGCGCTTGCGCTCCTTCTCGGGATTGGCGAGCGGCACCGCCGACAGCAGCGCCTGCGTGTAGGGATGCAGCGCCCTCGAATAGAGTTCGGCCGCGGGTGCGATCTCTACGATCTTGCCGAGATACATCACCGCGACCTGGTGCGAGATGTGGCGCACGACCGAAAGATCATGTGCGATGAACAGATAGGATGTGCCGAAAGACTGCTGGATATCCCTGAGCAAATTGAGCACGCCAGCCTGCACCGAAACATCGAGCGCCGAAACCGGTTCGTCGAGGATCACCACTTGCGGGTTCAGCGCAAGCGCCCGGGCGATGACGACACGCTGGCGCTGGCCGCCTGACAGTTCGTGCGGATAGCGCTTGCCATGCTCGGGATTGAGCCGCACCAGTTCGAGCAGTTCGGCGA